>DATKFL010000383.1:0-6561 GCA_035511355.1 Dongiaceae bacterium | reverse complement strand
GCGGCTGTGTTGTTTGCGACGATTCTCGGTCTGTGTGGTGCGGTCGTAGCTGTGGGATCTGTTGGCAAAGTGCCGATGCCGTGGCTCATCATGAACTTTGTGTTTGGAGTAGTTCTGCTATTGCCGGCGTTAATAACCGTTCGCGATTGGCACCTATTGCGAAATAAGTGGATCACGTAGGGTGTAGCTGTCGAGCGAGAGTTATCGGCACTGTTCGGCGTTCTCTGCCTGTCCACCAAGAGTTGGCGCCGCGTTTCGGCGGTGGTCGAGGTCACCGGGAGCCGTTTCGTGCCGGCGAATCGCTTCGGCATGCCGGGTCGGAAGGCTATTGTGGTTCGCATCGGTAGCGACAGGACAGACGAATGCGCGGCGGTGAGCGTGGTCACCCAGGTGATTGCCTACGCAGCGTGCTCAGCAGGGCGATTGGCGGATAACGCTGGTCGTCGAGATCGCGGTCTTGCATCTCTACGGTGATCGCACAATTTCGAATGGTCTGGAGCGGGAGGCTGTTGGTGCGCCGCGCGATCTATTGAAGATATTGGTGCCCGAGGTCGGACTCGAACCGACAAGGGCCGAAGCCCGCGGGATTTTGAGTCCCGTGCGTCTGCCAGTTTCGCCACTCGGGCGCGAACGCGTAACTTAACGGATCGACCCGGGCGCCGCAAGCGTCGCCTCGAGCGCCTCGATCTTTCCGCGCACCGCGGCGGCGTCCGCTTCCGAGGCGGCGCCGCGGCGCAGGTATTCGCGATAGGCCAGAGCGGCGCCGCGCGGGTCGCCGCCGTTCTCGAGCGCCACGCCGAGCCGCACCGCGGCGTGCGCGTAGGCCGGGTCGGAGGCGAGGGCCAGGCGATAGAGCGGCAGGGCCTCCTCCGTGTGGCCGCGGGCGCGCAGGATCTCGGCGAAGTTGGTCAGCGCGCGCGGGTCGCGCGGGTCGATGGCGAGCGCCGCCTGGAGCTCCATGGCGGCCTCGTCGAGGCGGCCGAGATGGATGAGCGCCACGGCGTGGTTGATCCGGGCGCGCGCCACGTTCGGGTCGGCGGCAACCGAGGCCGCGAGGTCGGTCTCGGCGCCGGCGAAGTCGCCGGCGTCGAGCCGCCACTTGCCGCGGTTATAGAGCGCCTCGGGATTGCGTGCCTCGGCCACGACCGCCCGTTCGAAGTGCGCCCGGGCGATCTCCCGATCGCCGCGCTCGGCGGCGATGACGCCGAGATTGATCGACGGGCGGGCGCGCCAGGGCGCCTGACGGAATGCCTCCTCCCAGAGCCGTTCGGGGGCGGCCCACAGGAGCGCGCGGTGGCGGAGCGCCGCATGCAGCGGGAAGGCGAGGAGGATCGCGGCGACCAGGGCCACAAGGAGCGCGCGGCGCTGGAAGCGCGCCGCGACGGCATCGACGAGACCAGCCACCGCGAGCGCCGCGCCGAAGAGCGGCAGGTAGGCACGCCGCTCCGACATCAGATCGGGGAGCGGCACGATCCAGTAGAGCAGCCAGGCGGCGGCGAAGATGAGAACGCCCCCGGCGATGCGGCGCGTCGCGGCGGAGGCGCTCCCGCGCGCGCTGAGAAACGCCGCCGCCACCGCGAGCAGGCAGAGCGCGATCGCGCCGAAGCCCGCGGCGGCGGAGGGCACCCCGGCAGCGTGGTCGATGCTCAGTTCCGCCGGCAGGAGCGTCAACCACGTCATCCGGAGGGTCACCACCGCCTGGGCGAGCAGGTTGTCGCCGAGGCTCCTGGCGAACACCTGGCGGCCGACGGCGCCCAGAAGGATCGGCCGGGTCACGATGAATGCCAGAACCGGAATCCCCAGGAGCGCCGCGCGCGTCGCCGACTCGCGCCATGGCCGGTCGATCGCGAACCGCCAGAAGAGAAACGCCACGAGCGGCAGCACGACCGCTTCTTCCTTGGCGGCGAGGGCGAGCACGAGGAGGAGCCACGCCAGGAGCCACCGGCCCGGCGCGGCCGAAGGGGTCGGCGCCGGACCGCCCGCCCCGGGTTTCCCCGCAGCCGGCGTCAGGGCCAGGAGGCTTGCCAGCCCGAAGAGCGCCGAGAGCACCTCCGAGCGCCCCCATATATAGATGATGGACTCGGCCTGCAGGGGGTGCAGCAGGAACAGCGCGGCGCCGGCGAGCGACCCAGTAGGTGACGCTCGCAGCAGGAGCGCGAAGACGATCGCGCCGCAGGCCAGGTGCAGGAGAAGGCTGGTGAGGCGGAATCCGCGTGGCGCCATGCCGTGAGCCTGCGCGTCGAGCCAGAGCGACAGGAAGAAGAGCGGCCGCGCCTGGTCGGGGGAGTACCGGAAGGCCAGCGCGTCGACCAGGGGCGCCCCCGGATGGACGGCGCGATTGTCGGCGAGCCCCCCCTGTTCGTCGAAGGTGAAGTCGCCGTCGAACGCCGGCGCGACCGAGAGCGCGGTCAGGGCGGACAGGACGAGAAGCGCGGCGGTCGCGGCGAACGATCGAGCGGTCGTCACGCAATCTCCCGGACGGCCGCCCATGCTAGGAAGCGCTCCGCGCGGCTGTCAAGCGCGGCGTCCATCCTTGCGGCATCGGGTGACCTGAGGTATGAAGGCGCCTTCGGGAGCGCCGGATGCCGAAGCATGTCGCCCGTTTGTTCATCGTCGTCGCCGCCGCGCTGGTCGCGGCGCCGGCGGCGGCCACCGCCCCGCTCGGCGACGACGCCGTGGTCGCGCGCCTGCGCGACTACCTGCGCATCGACACCAGCAACCCCCCGGGTCACGAGACGAAAGCCGCCGCCTTCTTCAAGGAGTGGTTCGACGCCGAGGGGATCGGGTCGGAGGTGTTCGAGTACGCGCCGGGACGCGCGGTCATCGTCGCGCGGCTCAAGGGGACCGGAGCGAAGCGGCCGCTGCTCCTGTCGAACCACATGGACGTGGTGCAGGCCGAGCGCCCCTACTGGTCGGTCGATCCGTTCGCCGGCGAATTGAAAGACGGCTTCCTCTACGGCCGCGGCGCGCTCGACATGAAGACGACCGGGCTGCTCGAGGCGGCGACGATCGTCAACCTGCGCCGCGCCGGGGCCGTCTTGTCGCGCGACCTCATCTTTCTCGGGACCTCGGACGAGGAGGTGGAGGCCAGCGCCATCGACTGGCTGGTGACCAAGCGCCCCGACCTGGTGCGCGACGCCGAGTTCGCGCTCAACGAGGGGAGCGTCATCGACGCCGTCGGCGGGCAGGCGAAAGCCTGGAGCGTGGCGGTGACCGAGAAGTGCCCGTTCTGGCTGAAGGTGACGGCGAAGGGGCGCCCGGGCCACGGCTCGATGCCGTTCGCCGAAAACAACGCCGTGCTGCGGCTTCTCAAGGCGCTCGGGAAGATCGCCGCCTGGGAGACACCGATCCGGGTGACCGACACCACCGCGGCCTGCTTCCGCGCGCGCGCCGCGTCGCAGCCGGCGGCGATGGCGGCCGCCTACCGCGACATCCGCAAGGGGCTCCAGGATCCGGCCGTGCGGCGGAGGGTCCTGGCCGACCCGGCGCTCAACGCGATCCTGCGCAACACCATCGCGATCACGATGCTCGAGGGGGCGCCGCAGACCAACATCATCCCGACGGTGGCGGAAGCGCGCCTCGACGTGCGGCTCCTCCCGGGCGAGAACCCGGAGGCGTTCCTGGCGGAGATCCGGCGGCGCGCCGACGACGCGGCGGTGGTCATCGAGCCGCTCGCGCCGTATCGGGCCGCGACCGAATCGCCGCTCGGCTCGGAGCTGATGCAGGCGATCGATCGGGCGCGGGCGCGCCACGATCCCGCCGCGGTGCTGGCGCCCACCATGCTGACCGGCTGGACCGAGAGCGCCACCCTGCGCACGCTCGGCATCCAGGCCTACGGCTTCGAGCCGTACGTGCTCGACTCCTCCGAGCAGGACCGGCAGCACGGCAACGACGAGCGGATCTCGGTCGAGAACGTCCTGCGCGGCGCGCGCATCCTTGAGGAGATCGTCCTCGATGTCGCCCGCTGACCCGGGGCTCGACGCCCTCCTGCGACCGCGGTCGATCGCGGTGGTCGGCGCCTCGCGCCGGAGCCACAGCATCGGTCACCAGATCCTGCGCAACCTGGTCACCTTCGGGTTCACCGGGCCGGTCTATCCGATCAATCCCGAAGCCGGATCGATCCTGTCGATCCGCGCCTACCCGAGCCTGCGCGAGCTGCCGGAGCCGGTCGATCTCGCGGTCGTGGTGGTGCCGCGTCGCGAAGTGCCCGCGGTCGTCGACGACGCGGTGGCGCGCGGCGTGCGCGGATTGGTCGTGATCACCGCCGGTTACCGCGAGACCGGTCCGGAGGGGGCGTGCGCCGAGGCGGAACTGCGGGACCGCGTGCGCGGCGGCGGTCTCCGGATGGTCGGGCCGAACTGCATGGGGGTGATCAACACCGACCCGGAGGTGCGCATGAACGCGACCTTCGCCGCCACGACGCCGCTCGCCGGCACGGCCGGCTTCATGTCGCAGAGCGGCGCCCTGGGCGAGATGATCCTGGCGCACGCGGCGCAGATCGGTCTCGGGATCGCCTGCTTCGTCAGCATGGGGAACAAGACCGACCTCTCCGGCAACGACCTGCTCGAGGCCTGGGAGGACGACCCGCGGATCAACGTCGTGCTGATGTATCTCGAATCGTTCGGGAACCCGACCCGCTTCGCCGCCATCACCCGTCGCGTCACCCGGAAGAAGCCGGTGCTCGCCGTCAAGTCGGGGCGATCGGCGCAGGGGGCGCGCGCCGCCTTCTCGCACACCGGCTCCCTGGCGGGTGCGGAAGTGGCGGTCGATTCGCTCATGGAACAGTGCGGCGTGCTGCGCATGCGCAGCCTGCACGAGATGTTCGATCTGGCGACCGCCCTGGCGCTGCAGCCGCTGCCACGGGGAAACCGGATCGCCATCCTGACCAACGCCGGCGGGCCGGCGATCATGGCGACCGACGCCTGCGTCGAGCGCGGTCTCGAGGTGCCGGAGCTCCCGGACGAAGCCCAGGCGGCGCTCCGCAAGGTCCTCGCGCCGGAAGCCAGCGTCCGCAATCCGGTCGACATGATCGCCTCGGCCGACGGGGCGCGCTACGCCGCCGCCCTCGACGTGCTGACCCGGGTCGAGGGGATCGACGGGCTGATCGTGCTGTTCGTCTCGCCGATCACGATCAACGCGGCCGAGGTGGCGCAGGCGATCATCGCGGCGGGGCGTGCGCGGCGGCGCCCGATCCTCACCTGCTTCATGGGGAAGGAGCAGGGGGCGGCCAGCGTCGAGGCGTTGCGACAGGCGGGACTCCCGGTCTACCTCTTCCCGGAGGAGACGGCGCGGGCGATGGCGGGGCTCCTGCGCTACCAGCGGATCCGAGAGCGGGAGGCGGGGAAGCCGGCGGCGTTCGCGGTCGATCGGGCCCGGGCGCGCGCGACGCTCGACGGCGCGCGCGCCGCCGGACGGGAGACGCTCGAGACGGCGGAGGTCGCGGCGCTGCTGGGCGCCTACGGACTTCCGGTGATACCGACCCGCGCGGCCCGCACCGGGGCCGAGGCGATCGAAGCGGCGTCGGCGATCGGCTACCCCGTGGTCGTGAAGGGGGATGCCGAGGGGCTGGTGCACAAGAGCGACCGCGGCGCGGTGAAGGTCGACCTGCGCAACGGCGACGAGGTCGCGCTCGCCTGTCGCGACATCGCGGCGGCGCTCGCCGGATCGGGCGGGCCGGCACCCTCCTTCCTGGTGCAGCCGATGGTCCGCGGCGGGCACGAGACCATCCTCGGGCTGTCGCACGATCCGCAGTTCGGGCCGCTCTTGATGTTCGGTCTGGGCGGCATCTTCGTCGAGGTGATGAAGGACGTGGTCTTCCGGCTGCTGCCGATCACCGACGTCGAGGCCCGGGCGATGGTGCGATCGATCCGCGGCTACCCGATCCTGGCGGGAGCGCGCGGCGGGCCGCGCGCCGACGAGGCGTTCCTGGTCGAGGCGATCCTCCGGCTCGGGCAGCTGGCCGGCGATTTTCCGGAACTCGAACAGATCGACATCAACCCGCTCATCGTCGGTGCGGAAGGATCGCCCGGCGCGGTGGTCGACGCGCGCGTCCGGCTGGCCGCCGCGGGGAGCCACCGGTGACCGGTCGGGGTCTGCGGCTGGTGTCGCTGGTCGCGCTCGGCGTGGCCCTGGTCGGATGCGGGAAGAAGGGTCCGCCGCAACCGCCGGTGCGGATCCTGCCGGCCACGCCGGGCCCTATCGCGGTGCGCCAGGTCGGCGAGGACATCCTGCTGTCGGCGACCCTCCGGGCCACCCGCACCGACGGGACGCCGCTGGCGGCGGGCGCCGAGGTGCGGGTGATGCGGATGCCGGCGGCGCAGAGCCTCCGCCCCGGGCTGGTCTCCGAGCGCTACCTCATCCAGCAGTTCCTGCGGGAGGCGGGGACGATTGCGACTCTCGATCCGAAGACTCCGGAGGGTGGCGCCGCCGGTCGGGTGGCGTATCGCGACCGCGGCATCGCTCCGGAGGTCCCGGCTGCGGTGCCGGCGTCGGCATCAGCGGCTACGGGGACGGCGGCTTTTCTCTATGCCATGCAGGTGGTCGAGCCGGGCGGCAAATCAT
>DATKFL010000382.1:0-5916 GCA_035511355.1 Dongiaceae bacterium | reverse complement strand
TTGCAGGCGTCGGGCGGCACGCTCGGGTACCTCGTGGTGGGGCCGAAGGAGCGCGGCGACGTCCTGGTGCAGGAGGAGCGGTTGCTGGTCGCGACCGTCGCCCCGATCCTGGCGCTGGCACTGCGCGAGACCACCCTGCTCCTGGAACTGCGCGACGTCAGCCAGCGGCTGATCGACGCCGAGGAGTCGGAGCGGGCCCGCATCGCGCGCGACCTGCACGACGGCCCGCTGCAGAAGGCGATCCTCCTGCGGGGGATCGAGGGCGACGGCCTCGCGCGCGAGCTGGTCGCGGAGATCCGGGAGCTCTGCGCCCGGCTGCGGCCGGCGATCCTCGACGATCTCGGGCTGGTCCCGGCGCTCGACTGGCTCCTCGACCAGGCCTCGCGGCAGTTCGCGGTGCTGCCGAGCCTGACCCTCCGGGGGATGACCGAGGACGACCGGCTCTCCCCGGAGACCGAGGTGGCGCTCTTCCGGGTCACCCAGGAGGCGGTCACCAACGCGGTCCGGCACGGACAGGCGAAGTCGATCCGGGTCTCGCTCGCGCGCGACGCCCACCGGCTCGAGCTGCGGATCAGCGACGACGGGCGCGGCTTCTCGACCGCCGCCGGCATCCCGCGCGGTCTCGGCATCCCGGGGATGCGCGAGCGCCTGCGGCAGATCGGCGGCGGCGTCACCGTGGCCTCGAGTGCCGGAGCCGGCACCGTCGTGACCGCCTTCATCCCGCAGCTGGCGCAGGGACGGGCATGAGCCCGCCGACCAAGGTCCTGATCGTCGACGATCACGTCATGTTCCGCGAAGGCATCCGGACGCGGCTCGCGCGCCATCCCCGCTTCAAGGTGGTCGGCGAGGCCTCGACCGCGGAGGAGGCGCTGGCGATCATGCGCGAGGCGTCTCCCTCGATCGTGGTCCTCGACATCCGCATGCCGAAGGTGTCGGGGATCGAGCTCGCCCGGCGGCTGCGCACCGACTGGCCGGACGTCCGGATCCTGGTCCTGAGCGGCTACGACTTCGATCAGTACGTGCGGGCGCTGTCGCGCATCGGCATCCACGGCTACCTCCTGAAGGACTCGCCCCAGGAGGCGCTCGTCGAGGCGCTCGACCAGATCGCCGCGGGCGGGGTGGTCCTGCCGCCGCGGATCGCGTCGAAAGTGATGCGGACCTACGCGACCGCGGGGTCGCACGACGATCCGTCGCGCCGCTGGGACCTGACGGTGCGCGAGATCGAGATCCTCGAGTGCCTGCACGAAGGCATGCGCAACGCCGACATCGCCTCCAACCTCGACATCTCGACCCGCACGGTCGAGACGCACGTCAGCAGCATCATCTCGAAGCTCGACGCGCGGTCGCGCACCGAAGCGGTCCGGAAGGCCCTCGAGAGCGGCCTGATCCGCTGACCGGCGGCCCCCCCTTCCGCACCCTCCGTATTTCCACCGATGCGCCGCGCGGCGCCGGAACCTAGTGTTCACGCTGGCGGCTGATCGTTCGCACGGGCGGGGAGGATCGATGGCCAACATGCTCGTGGTCGACGACGAGCGCGAGATCGTCCGGGTTCTCGCCGAGTATCTCCGGGAGCGCGGGCACGAAGTCTGGGAGGCCAGCAGCGGCCCGCAGGCGCTGACCCTGGCGCGCCACTATCAGTTCGACGTCGCCTTCCTCGATCTCATGATGCCGGGCATGGACGGCAACGAGACGCTCCGCTGCCTGAAGCTGCAGTCGCCGGGGACCGTCGTCATCATGGTCAGCGGCGTCTCGGACGAGCGGCTTGCGGTCCAGTCGATGACCCTCGGCGCGTTCGACTACGTGCGCAAGCCGTTCGACCTACGGCGGCTGGAGAGCGTCGTCCTCCACGGCCTCGCGATGCGGGGCTGACCCGATGCTGGGGAAGATCCGGGACGCCCAGGCTTCGGGCGAGATCTATGTCGCCTTCCAGCCGATCGTCGACCTGCAGCGGCGCGAGGTGTTCGGCTACGAAGCCCTGGCCCGGTGCCGGTCGACGACTTTCAACAACGCCCTGGGGCTGCTCCGGGAGGCCCTCACCAACAACTGCATGGGAGAGCTCGGCCGCGACCTGCGCGCGATGGCGGCGCGCACCTGCCCGCGCACGGCGCTCTTCCTGAACATTCATCCCGCCGAGTTCAACGACGGCTGGCTGGTGCGGCCCGACGACGCGATGTTCTTCCACGACGAGAAGGTCTACCTCGAGATCACCGAGTCGGTCCCGCTCAGCCACTACCAGCACTGCCACGGGGTGCTGCGGGAGATCCGCGGGCGCGGCATCTCGCTCGCCGTCGACGATCTCGGCGCCGGCTACTCGAACCTGAAATACATCGCCGATCTGGCGCCCGAGGTGGTCAAGCTCGACCGCCAGTTGATCGCCAACCTGCGCGCCGAGAGCCGGCTGCAGAAGCTGGTGAGCGCCCTGGTGAAGCTGTGCGATTCGCTGAACGCCAAGGTGGTGGCCGAGGGGATCGAGACGGCCGAGGAGATGACCGCGGTCGTCGACACCGGCGCCCACTACGGCCAGGGGTACCTGTTCGCGCGTCCCGCCTACCCGGCGCCGGCCGTGGACTGGAAGGCCGCGCCGTTCCGCCTGCGCAAAGCGTCGTCCTGACGAGAAGCGGGCCCGATGGCCGCGCCGGGCCCCGGCCGCGGTCGGCCCGCTCCGGGATTGGCCCTATACTGTTGGAACCATGATCGACCGGACCGGTCCACGAAGCGCAGGAGCGGTGGCCGCCGCGGCGGCGCTGGCCGCCCTTTGCCTCGGTATCGCGCACGGTGACCCGGCGGAGTTCAAGATCAACGACGAGTGGGTCGTCCAGGTCGACGGCCAGCCCAGGGCCGACGCGAAAGTCTTCCGGAGCGGTGATCGTTTCCTGCTGGAAGTCCCTTCCGAGCCGACTCTTTTCCTCGTCGACCGCGGCATCGGGGCCGTCTTTGCCGTCCGCCCGGACCAGGTCCGGCGTACGGACGGAGATGCGCGCCTCCTGCGGGAGCAGTTCGCGTGGAACGCACCCATGTCGCGCGCGGAACGGGGCATCCGCTTCCACACCGGCGAGAAGGAGATTCGCCTCGTCCCGGCGGAGCCGAAACCCGCCGAGGACAAGGGCGCCGAGGGCGGCACGCGGAGCAACCCGGCCGCCGCGGACCTGCCCCGGGCTTCCGACCCGACGCCGCCGGCGACCGACATGATCGCGACCCCGGCTGTCCCGGTCGCGGCCGTCCCGGTCGCCGCCGACCAGGTCTCCGCCTGCGGCGGCACGCCCGACGTCACGCCGCCGGCAGGCATGCCGGGCGCCGTGGCGCGCGACTGCGTCTCTCTCGAGACCCGGCCCGCCGCCGGGGTCCCCGGCTGCACCCGGTTCGTCTACATCACGAACCACTGTGACACTCCCGTCGTGGCGCAGGTGCAGCGGATCGAGCACCTGATGACCGGTCCCCTGCCGCAGGCGTTCAACGTCACCGTTCGCCAGGAGGAATGGCTCGGCTGCGCCTGGTGGAGCGGCGCGATGGCCCCGGCGCAGCACGACATCCTCGGCGCCGCCTTCCTCGAGACGCACGGCCGGCGGGCGGCCGGCAACCGCCCACCCGGGCGCTGAACCCGGGAGGAGGCGCCGACGATGACCTTCGCCGGATCGTTTGCGGCGCGCCTCGCCTCGATCGGCCTCGCCGCCGGCCTGCTCGCCGCCTGCGCTTCGGCGCCACCGCCTCCGCCCGATCCCCTCGAGCTCCTCCGGGCGTGGCAGGTGTACGTCTACGGAGCGGGCGACACGCTCGTCGGCCGCAGTTCCGTCCCCGAGCATCCGGCCGATCGCGACAAGCCGGTCCACGTCCTGCCGAGCGTCGTGCGCGCCTTCTGCCGCCCGGTCAACGCTGGCGAAGCTGCCGCCGTGGCCGACGAGGCGATCAACGGCTTCTGCCGGAGCGCCGCGGCCACCGATCCGACCGCGCGCGTCGTCCTGTCGCCGGGATGGAAGGACCCGGCGCCGCCGTACCGCAACTGCTTCATCCGCTGCGTGTGCGAAGGGTATGCGCCGCGCCTCGACGACCCGGTCGATCAGGGTCGCGAGTCGGAGAGCGGGCCCTGCACCAACCGCCTCAACTGCCGCCTGGAGTGCCCGGCGCACTGAAGCGCACGCAGGCGGTGCGATCTAGTGCTTCGCGCCACCGCCGAGAACGGCGAGGCGCGACTCGATGCGCGCCGCGAGCGCCGGGTCGTCCCACGACTGGCTCCCCTCGCGGAGGGCCAGGACCGTGCCTCCCGCGCCGACGAGGTAGGTGCGCGGCACGCGGTGCGCGAGGTCGACCCTGTCGGCGACCCCGCCCGCGGGCGCCCGATAGGAACGCAGGTCGAGGCCCTGCTTCTTCCCGAAGGCGGCGATCTTCGGCCCGTCGGCCTCCGCTTCGACCGAGACCAGGACGACGTGCGCCGTCCCGCTCTTCTCGAGGCGGTCCCGCAGGCGCAGGAGGGACGGGAGCTCCGCCACGCACGGCGCGCACCAGGTCGCCCAGAAGTGCACGAGCGTCGGGCGATCGACAAGCGACGCGATCGGCACCCGCTTGCCGTCGGGCGCCGCCACCGTGAAGTCGAGGCGCGCTTCCGGATGCGGGGGCGGCGGCTGGCAGGGGGTCACGGCGCGCGCCTTGCCGAGCGCCTCCTCGATCGCCGGGCCGTAGTTGCCCGAGTGGGCGTAGTACCAGATCTCCGCGATCCTCGACCCCGGCGCGACGATGTACGTCGTCGGCGTCGAATCGCTCCCGTAGAGCTCGGAGATGGCGTTGTCGGGATCCTCGAGCACGAGCCACGGGATGTGCTGCTCGCGGATGTAGGTCTCGGTCACCTTGCGGTGCACCGCGTCGCTGCCGTTGTCCCGCCTGAGGTGCGTGACCGAGACCACGTCGACGACCCCGGGATGGCTCTTGAGCCAGTCGACCATCTGCGGGATCTCCTGCTGGCAGTGCTTGCAGGTGGAGGACCAGAACATCAGGAGCGTCGGCCTGCCGGACGCCGACTTCCCGGTGAAGGTGTAGCTCTCGCTGCTGTTGAACCTGCGCGCGGTGAAGGCCGGGGCGCAGCGGTTGACGAGCAGGGACGACGGGTAGTACGGGAACATGTTCTTGATCGGCTCGACCGGCGCCCCCGACGCGACCTTCTGCAGGAACTCCGCCGCCGCCAGGCGCCCCTGCGACGAGACCAGGCCCTGCGACGGATCCTTGATCTTCGCAACCAGGAGCACCCCCTTGGCGTCGAAGACGGCGAGGTCGGGAATGTCGGTCACCGTCAGCGCCTTGGACACCACGAAGGTGTCGTCGACGAGGAGCGGCAGCGACGCCGGCAGGTCGAGCATCGAGAAGCGCTCCCAGATCGACTCGTCCTGCTGCTCGTCGAGTCGCCCGGAGACCGCGTAGACCTCGAACTGCGGGAGCGCCTGCGCGAAGAACTTCGACATGATGACCAGCTCCCGCTCCGCCTCCGGATAATCGGGCGCCCAGAAGATCAGCGCGACCGGCTTGCCGCGTCCGAGGCGGCCCTGGAGGTCGAACGGCTGCGAGACGAGCTTCTCCTTCGTCCCCGAGATGCGGCGGAGCGGGCCGGCCAGGCGGTACGGTCCCGCGGCGGCGGGCGTGGCACCCGGCGTCGGGGCGCCGGTCGCCGGGCCGGCCGGCGCGGCGACGCTCGCGACCGCCGTATTAAAAGGAAGGATCGCCGCCAGAGGCGCCGGCCCGGATCCCGCCGGAAGGATCGGGAGTCGCCATTCGCTCGACGAATCAGGCCCCTCCGCCGGCGCCTGCGGACCGCCGCCGGGCGTCGGCGCGGCGGGCGTGGCGGCATCGCCGGGAGGCAGCGCCGGAAGGAGCGGGCCGCCCTGCTCTTCGATGCGCGCCCGCTCCGCGGCCGCCTCCCGCTCGATGACGCCG
>DATKFL010000381.1:0-3627 GCA_035511355.1 Dongiaceae bacterium | reverse complement strand
AGTCGCTGCGCATGGCGCCGATGCTCACGGCGCCCTCGTTCGATCTGATCAGCGGTCCCTTCACTGGAGGGGTGGCAGTCTTCAGCAGCCGCGACAACGACAACCTCGCGCCGATCGACTCGCAGATCGACGAGGCGCACTTCGGGACCTCCTACAGCTCGGCGTTCATCGGCGGGGAGGCGCTCCTGGTGCGCGACTACTTCCAGCAGGGGTTCTACCCGACCGGCGCGCGCGGTCCGGCCGGCGACCGGATGCCGAAGATTTCTGGCGCCCTGGTGAAGGCGGCGCTGGCCGCCTCGGCCGACTTCGGCGAGACCGTCACCGTCGGGATCGTTGACGGCAACGAGTTGTTGCTGCGACGCTCCCGCGGCCGCGACCTGCCGATCGCCGGCGGTGCGACCGAGATCATCGGCAACAACGAGCAGGGGTACGGCTCCGCTGTCCTGACGCAGGTGCTGCCGCTCGCCAACTGGCCGGACGGCTTCGTGCTCCACCCGGCGTCCGGGGCGCCGCGCGAATATCCGGCCGCGGGCCTCCTGGTCTGGGACACGCTCGCGACCGGCGAGGCGGTGATCGACAACACCGGGCACACCAGCGCCAGCCACCTGTTCCGTCTTGCGTCGCCCGACGTCGTCACGACCGCGGCGGGCGGCGTGGCGGTGGCCCGGGCGCAACTGCGTCTCGCGGTCGCCTGGCCGGATCGACCGTCGGCCGCCGGCAGCGGGGGACCGCTGATCAACGACCTCGACCTTATCCTCGAGGGCCCGGGGCCGGACAACTGTCTCGATCCCGCCGACCTGAAGCCGGACGGAAGCGCCTGTCCCGGCGGCAGCGCCGCGGACAATGTCTTCTACGACGGCAACCGGTACGGCACGGTCAGCAACTCGATCCTCGACCAATGGTCAAAGCCGCGCGGCGGGACCGGGGAGCTGCATGACAAGCGCAACCCGCAGGAAGCGATCCACCTGAGCGCCGATCCGAACAACGATCTCTCGAACGCCGATTCGTCGCTCTACCTGGGACGCTGGCGGGTCACGGTGAAGCGCGGGCTCGGGGGAGCTGTGCCCGGGTCGCTCACGATCGGCGCCGCGGTGAGCGAGGACGCCAACGGCAACGGCCGGCTCGACACGGGCGAGGACGCCAATGCAAACGGGCTTCTCGATCTCCCCGGGCAGGATTTCGGCCTCGTCGTCTCAGGCCCGGTCTTCCTTGACGAAACCCCGCCGGCGATCGGTCCGGCGTCGTTCCCGGCCAGCCGGATCACGTTCGATCGGACCCGCTACGGCTGCGCCGAAGCCTCGGGGATCTCCATCCTCGACGGCACGCCGGGCGCCGGCGTGGCGCGATCGAGCGCCTCGACGACGGTCCAGGTGCTGAATGCCGCCGGAGCGGTGACCGACACCGAGGGCGGCCTGGTGTGGAGCGCGGTCGCCTCCCCGGGTGGCACGGCGTCGGCGGGACTGCCGATCCGCCTCGCGGCGCCGGCGATCTCCGGCAACGGCATCCTGGAGGCCGACACCGGATCGACCTTGGTCGCCTCCTACGCTCCGGCGGGTCAGCGCGCCGCGGTGGCGCGCGCGCCGGTCGACTGCAACCCGGATCTGATCGGCGGTGTCTTCCTCGCCGAGAACGGCGCGCAGCAGGGGCAGGTGTCGATCCAGGGCGGCTGCGACGACGATGCGTTCCCCGACGCGGGCGAGGTGGTGTCGTACGGCGTCGCTCTCCGGAACCACGGACGTTCCGCCGGGTACGCGCACGTCACCGCGACATTGACGCCGTCCGGGCCGGGTGCAGGAGCGGTGCGCGTGCTCGACTCGCCGAAGGATCTCGGCCTGCTTCCCGCGGGCGGCACGATCGCCGCGTTCTTCGAGGTGTTCGTCGATCCGGCGGCGCTCGCGGGGCTGCCGGTGGCGTCGCGCATCGTGACCATGGGCCTGACGCTCGACGCGAACGACCGCGGCACGCCGCTCTCACGCCAGTCGTACGCCTTCTCGCACGCGCTCGGCTCCGATCGCGACGAGCGCTTCTTCTCCACCGACCATCCGACCGGCGGTCGCGAAGTGCGTGACCTCGATCGCGACCTGGCCATCCGGCGCGCCGGCGGCTTCGACCCGGCGACCGGGATGACCCTGCCGCGCGAGGACGTCACCTTCACCACCCTGTTCAGCGGCGGCAGCGCGCCGCCCGGCCACTTCAGCAACGAGCTGGGGGAAGACCTGGATCTGAGCGGCGGGTTCTCCGGATCCGAGCGCGACGTCATCCCGAACGGCGTCGTCGACCGCGGCCTGCTGAACTCGAACAACCCGGCCGACCCGGCGCATCGGGTGCCCTGGGATCTCGATCGCAACGCCGGCGGATGGGTGCCCTTGCGCCACGCGTCGTCGATCCCCGGGTTGGTATCGTCGAGCCCGGTCTGGGAGCGGCCGAACAGTCCCGTCTGCGGATTCCAGACGGCGACGCTCGACGCCGATCCGGTGACCCCCGGCAACCAGCCGCGCTACGGCCTCTGGCACACCGGCGACGGCAATGCGTCGACCCCTTCGGCGGTCGCCACCGCCTGCGACAACCAGGCGCAGCCGAGCGATTCCGCCTCGCCCCCCAAGACCGAGCACATCTTCGACATCCTCGAGTCGCCGATCATCGCCAAGGTGAACCAGGCGGCCGACAGCCGTGGCTTCCCCTACAGCGTGGAGTTCCAGCGGTTCGCCCTGAACCTGAACATCCAGACGCAGGACGCCTACGCGGGCGGCGGCATCGACATCGACAACGACGTCGACGACGACGGCGTCAACAGCCTCCTGGTCCAGCACCTCGATCAGTATTACGAACGGAGGTTCGGCGGCTGGCCGGTCGGCGTGTTCCGATTCGGTTTGCGGTACTTCGGCCAGGGCGGCATCACGCCGCAGTCGATCCCGCCGCAGCGGACCTTCGGCCCGTTCCTCAATCCGAACGGAAGCCCGGGTTTCGACGGCGACGAAAGCGGCTTCACCGGATTCACCACGAACACGAACCCCGACTCGTCCTCGCCGATCCCGACCGCGCCGCCAGACCTCCTGCCGTATCCGCTGCCCGACGCGCCGCGCCCGGGGATCTGCGACGGCGGCGCCAACGACGGCGGCCCCTGCCAGACCGCCACCGCCACGACCGACTGTCCGGGCGGCGTCTGCACGATGTCGGAGGACACGATCGCCGGACCGGTGCGCAACTTCGACGCGTCGCTGGTCGGCTACGAAGGGGGCGAAGCGCACGTCGCGCGCGGCGAGGGGATCGAGGATTTCATGTTCTTCGTGCCGGGTCAGGCCGGCTCGCGCTGGCAGATCGGCGTCGGCTTCTGGGCGATCGAAAGCACCAGCGGGCTGACCGACTACGGTGCCGGCATCGACGACCCGGTCTTCGAATGGCTCGAATGGCATCCCGAGGACGAAGCCGCGCTCGGCCGGCCGCCGGCCTGCAGCCGCTTCGGCGGCCCCGGCCAGCCGGCGGGGGGACAGTGCGCCACCCTCGTGGTCGACCGGGCATCGCTGTTCGATAGCGCCGGCCCGCTCGCGATCACGGTCTTCGACGCCAAGTGCCGCGTCGTCGGAGGCGGTGCCACGACATCGCTCGGCGGCGCCTGCACGACGGACG
>DATKFL010000380.1:0-2012 GCA_035511355.1 Dongiaceae bacterium | reverse complement strand
GCCGAGGCGGTGGCGCGCGACCGGGCGATGTTCGCGTCCGACCTGCTGCACGCGCTCGTGCGCCACACGATGGCGCACCACCGCCGCGAAACCATCGCGTTCGGACGGCGGCTGAACGCGCTCGTCGTGCGCCTGGCGCTGTTGGCGGTCTGGCGGAACTTCGTGAAGCGACGCTCCGAGCGACGGCCGGCGCCGGTGACCCCGGCGATGCAGGTCGGACTCACGGCCGAGGTCTGGGACTGGCGGCGGGTGCTCTCACGGCGCCTGTTCCCCGGAAGGGAGTCGCTGTCGGCTGCGATGGCCCGTCTCTACCGCAGGGACTGGACAACCCCGATCTACCCCCACAACACCCGCCATCAACTCAAGCACGCCTACTGAGGTGTGCGGGTCGCCAACCGGTACCCCCGTTCCTGGCACCTCGCCGTCCAGCCGGCGTGCAACAACCTGCGCGACACGATGGTCAAGTCACGGAATCGCGACCTGATCGACGAGGTACCCGTCCGGTGTCGCATACAGCACGGCGCGCGACTTCGCCGCCTGCGGCAGCCAGGGCGTCGCCCCCTCGCGCACCGTGAGCATCGGCAGCCATCGATCGAGCGCCAGGAGGAGCAGGGCCATGCGCGGCGGCGCGTCGATCGGGACGAGGCGTTGCCCGCGCGTCCCGCCACCGCCGACGTCGTCGGCGCCGGCGAGCGCGCGGACGCGATGCGCCGGCACCAGCCCGAGCCAGCGCACCCCCGGCGCCCAGTCGAGAAAATCGCCGACCACCGCCCAGCGGGCGCCGTCGATCGATCCCTCGAGGGTGCGATGCTCCGGGTAGGCCGGGTCGGGTGTCAGGGTCACGGTGGTGCGTCCCCAGCCGGAGCGCGCCGCCTCGAGATCCGCGACCTTGAGAGGGCCGACCGCGGCGGTCGGCTGGAAGGCCGCCTGCCCGAGGGAAAGCACGAGGAGGAACGACCCGCACGGCGGAAGCGGCAGCGCCATCAGGAATCCCAGGAAGCGATCGGCGATCTGCCCGCGCTTGTAGGGCGCGCCGTAGGTGCGCGAGGCGCGGATCGTCGTCAGGAGACGCAGGAGCGATCGGGCGGCGACGTACAGCCCCCCGAGGAGGAACAGCACTCCGAGGATCAGGAGGAGCGGCGGTGGTCGCATCGGTCTCCCGCGCGGCGCAGGCGCCCGCGCATCATAGCGCCACCTTGACCGTCCCGGCCCGGCCGTCGATACTGCGCCGTGCGCCCCCGGGCGCGGGAGACAGCGGCGATGCAGCGGTGCCGGTTCACGACCTCATGGGGCGGGGTGGAGCATTGCGGCGACGAGGCGTACCGCGAGGGATTCTGCGCCTTCCACCACGACTGCTGGACACGCGGCGAGATCACCGACCGCGGCCTGATCTCGGAGCGGCTCAGCGACCAGGCGCGCCGCCGCGCCATCAACTTCCACGCGGTCAGGACGGCGACCGGTGCTCCGGTGGCTTCGTCATGAACGGCTTCTTCTGGAACTGGTAGACCGCCCGGTTGTGCTCCTCGAGGCTCCTCGAGAACTGGTGCCGGCCGGTGTTCATCGAAACGAAGTAGAGGTAGTCGGTCGAGGCGGGCGCCACCGCCGCCTTGAGGGCTGACGCGCCCGGGTTGCCGATCGGCCCCGGCGTCAGCCCGGTGTAGCGGTAGGTGTTGTACAGCGAATCGATCTTCAGGTCCTCCCGCCGGATGTTGCCGTCGTACTGGTTGCGCATCGCCAGGGCGTAGATCACGGTCGGGTCGCACTGCAGACGCATCCCGATTTTCAGCCGGTTGTGGAACACCGACGCGACCACCGGGTCCTCGTCCTCGCGCGCCGTCTCGCGCTCGATGAGCGACGCCAGGATGACCGCCTGCCGCGGCGTCAGGCCGCGCGCGCGCGCCGCCTCGACCCAGGCGGGGCCGAGCACTTCGCGGAAGCGCGCCGCCATCGTCTCGAGGATCACCTTCGGCGTCGTTCCCTTGGCGAAGGAGTAGGTGTCGGGGAAAAGATAC
>DATKFL010000379.1:0-5035 GCA_035511355.1 Dongiaceae bacterium | reverse complement strand
GCAGGAGTTCGCCACGCGCCGCGTCGACCAGATGTCCAAGGGCCAGCAGCAGAAGGTGCAGATCGCCGGGACGCTTCTGCACGAGCCGACGATCGTGGTGATGGACGAGCCGTTCTCGGGGCTCGACCCGATCAACACCGTCTACATCAAGGACGTTCTCCGCGAGCGCAGCCGCGCCGGGGGCATCGTGATCCTGTCGACGCACCAGATGCCGCTGGTCGAGACGCTGTGCGACCGGGTGGCGATGATCCACCGCGGCCGCCTCGTGCTGTACGGCGATCTCGACGAGATCCGCCGCAGCCACGGCGAGCCGTCGGTCCTGGTCGACGCCGAGGGGGCGCTCTCGAGCCTGCCGGCCGCCGCCCGGGTCGAGCCGCACGGCGCCCTGCACCGCATCTTCCTGCGTCCGGGCGCACGCGCCCGGGACCTGATGGACCAGATTGTCGAGCGCCGGCTGTCGATCGAGCACTTCGAGGTGATGCGGGCCCCGGTGGAGGAGATCTTCGTGCGCGTCGTCGAAGGGGGCGGCCCGGCGGTCCCGGGCACGGCGCCGCCGCTGGTCGACGCCGGCGTGACCGGAGGCCGGGCGTGAACAAGATCGCCGTCGTGGCGCAGCGCGAGTTCCTGTCGACCGTGAAGCGCCGGTCGTATCTCATCGTCACCTTCGGGATGCCGTTCTTCGTGTCGCTCTACCTCGGCCTGGTCGCCGTGGTGCCGGCGCTGTTCATGGCGCAGAGCGGCGCGCAGCGCAAGGAGTCGGCGCTGGTCGACGAGTCGGGCATCGTGCGGGCGGAGGAGATGGCGAACCTCGAGGACGACGACGCCGAAAAGGAGATCAGCGAGCTGGCGAAGAAGTTCACCGGCACCCCGACGAGCCAGGCGGCGGCGAAGATGATCGAGGAGAGCGCCCGGCCGAGCCGGCTGCGGCTGTTCGAGAAGAAGGACGCGGCGCTCCAGGCGCTGGTGGCGCGCGACGTCGACCGCGTCTACGTCGTCCCCGCCGACTACACCCAGAAGGGCGGGATCGAGACCTACCAGCGTCTCGACGCGTCGTTCAACGTCGGCCGATCGCGCGGCCGCGAATCGCTCGAGAAGCTGCTCGAGCGGTCGCTGATCGCCGACCGGATCCCGCTGGAGATGCGACCGCTGGTCGAGAAGCCGATCTCGCAGTCGGCGTCGCGCTCGTTCACGGTGGCCGACGACGGGGCGGTGGCCGCCCTCGACTCGGTGGCGCGCATCGCGCGGGTCGCCATCCCGGGCGTGTTCGCCATCCTCTTCTTCATGTCGGTGATGGTGAGCGCCGGCTATCTCCTGCAGGGCGTGTCGGAGGAGAAGGAGAACCGGGTCATCGAGGTGATCCTCTCCTCGGTGCGGCCCGACCAGCTGCTGTTCGGCAAGCTGCTCGGTCTCGGCGCGGCGGGCCTCCTGCAGCTGGTGGTCTGGATCGCGGTCGCCACCATGGCCACCAGCCTGCTCGCCGCCGCGGCGCTCGCGGTGCTCGACTTCAAGCTCTTCTTCGGGTGCCTGCTCTTCTTCGTGCTCGGGTTCCTGATGCTCGGGAGCCTGATGACCGGCACGGCGGCGCTCGGCACCACCGCCCGCGAGGGCCAGCAGATGGCGACCATCTGGTCGACCCTCACCATCATGCCGCCCGCCTTCACCTGGATGGGGGTGCTCGACGCGCCGAACGGCGCCCTGGCCCGGGCGCTCGGCTGGTTCCCGCTGACCGCGCCGATCACCATGATGCTGCGGCTCGGCACCGGTCAGGTGCCGTGGTGGGACGTGATGGTCGCCGCCGGCAGCCTCGTGGTCGGCGTCTATCTCGCCATCCGGGTCGCGGGCGCGCTCTTCCGGCTGGGACTCCTGATGTACGGCAAGCGTCCGAGCCTGAAGGAAATCTTCCGGCAGCTGCGGCACGCCTGAGGGGCGCCGGTCTCCCTAGGCCGCCCGGTTGCCGCCGCGCGCGAAGGGGCGGGTCGCGTACCAGAGCAGCGTCATCCAGGCCATCACCGGCAGCGCCAGGATCATCAGCACGATGAACCAGACGAAGCCGAGGGGCGCGCGCACGTAACGATCGATCGGCCGGAGCGGTCGCTTCACGCCGCCTCGCCCGCGATCGCCGCCACCGCGTCCGCGGTGGAGGAGAAATCGTCGAACAGGTGATCGGGCCCGAGCGCCCGGAGCGTCTCGGCGGCGGTCCAGCCGGTCGCCACCGCCACCGCCCGCGCCCCGACCGATCGGCCGCAGAGCACGTCGTGCTCGCTGTCGCCGATGATGACCAGCGACTCCCCCTCGACCTCCGCGCCGAGACGGCGGCGCGCCCGCTCGAGCGCCACCGCCGGCAACTGGTACCGGTCGGCGTGGTCGCTGCCGAAGGCGCTGAGGTGGAAGTCGAAGTAGGGGGAGATGCCGAAGTGATCCAGCTTCAGGCGGGCCCCCTTCTCGACGTTGCCGGTCAGGAGCGCCACCTCGATCCCGGGCCGCGCGGCGAGCGCCGCGAGCAGTTCGAGCACGCCCGGCAGGAGCCGCGCCGCGCGCGCCTCCGGGAGCGCCGCCTCGAAATAGCGCAGGTACAGGCGCACCGTCGCCTCGATCATCGCGGGAAGACCCGGACCGTCGATGCCGTGCGCGTTGAGGATCTCGCGCGCGATCTGCGGGTCGGTCTTGCCGACGAACGAGGTTCCCTGGGTCGTGATCGGGCGGCCGCCGGCCTCGCTGAGCGCCCGGGTGAAGGAGTCGCGCGCCGCACCCCCCATGGTCAGAAGCGTGCCGTCGATGTCGAACAGGGCGATGCGTCGCACCCGCGGAGTCTAGGGGCCCGTCCGCGAAATATCAACGGCCGCGTTCGGGACGCCGTGGGGCACGCTCCCCGCATGCGGTCCGGGGTCGTCCTTGACGGGAAACGCCCGCCTGACTACCATTCCCGCCTTTCCGTACAGACCCGCATCAGGAGGTGCGCATGGCCAAAGCCGGCCAGTTGAAGTCCAAAGTCGACGTGCTCAAGAAGAAGATCGAGACCAAGGGTGCGTCGATGACGCCCGCGCGCCAGCGCCAGGTCCGCAAGCAGCTGAAGCGGCTCCAGCGCGCCCGTCGCACCGCCGCCGCCCTCGAGGCGCGCGCCGCGAAGCGGTCCGCCAAGCCGGCCGCCGAGGGCGCCGCCGAAGCGGCCCAGTGAGGAGGGGAACGACGATGAAGACGCTGCGCCTGTCCTGCGCGCTGTTCGCGGTGGTGGCCGGGTTGTCGAGCATGACCGCCTGCAAGATGGACGTCGACGAGATGGTCATGAACCCGACCACGCGCGACGAGATCATCACGCGTCTCCTCGAGGAGAGCGTCGCGAAGCAGAACATCTACAACCGGCTGACCACCGCCGACGACAGCAAGATGGAGCTCGCCGAGACGCTCATCGGCGACGCCAAGGTGAAGGCCCTGGCGCTCGACAAGCTGTCGGCCGACACCACCTGGCGCAACAGCTTCATCCAGAAGATGATGGCCGACCCGGCCGGGAAGCAGTCGATGATGGAGGCGCTCCTGTCCGATCAGCCGACGCGGGACACCCTGGCGCTCTCCCTCAAGACCCCGATCAAGAAGTAGCCCGCCGGAACGCGGAGCCCGGAGCGCCCGAGAGCCCCCGGATCGCGGTCCTCGCCGCGACCGGGGGCGCGGTGTTTTCCGCCCCGATCGGTTGCATCCGTGTAATCGCATATCTATATTCGGGATGTTGCCAATGCGCTGACGGGCGCCCCCCCGCCGGGACGCTCGCGCTGCGCGCGAGGTCTGATGGCCGTCCCCGAGATCGACCTTGAGGTCGAGTCGCCGCACGCCCGCCGGCTCGAGGCCTTCGCCGCCGCGGCGCTGCGGCTGGAGCGCGAGGCCGACCTGCACGCCGCGGCGGCCCATTTCCTGTCGGTCCTGCGCCAGCAGTGCGCCGTGCGCCGCGCCGTCCTCACCGTGGCCGACGCCGACGGGCGGGACCAGCGCTGGTTCTTCGCCGGCCTGACCGACGCCGACATCGACCACTTCCATGCGCATCGTCCCGCCGTCTCCGAGCGCAACGGCTGGCTGACCGAGAAGCATCGGGTCGGCCGCCTCTACTTCGTGCCGGTCGCGGCCGGCAGCGACGGCGGAGGCCTGCGGAACCCGGCGGGCGGCGAGTTCCTGGTGCTCCCGTGGCGCGACGCCTCGGGGCGCCTTCTCGGGACGCTCCTGATCGAGGACGGGCGCGAACGCGCCGGGCGCGAGGCGGCGGAGATCGCCGCGATCGAGCTGTTCGGCGCCGCGATGGGGCGGCTCCTCGAGCGGCAGAGCCTCGATCGATCCGCCCGCCAGACCGAGACCCGCCTGCGCCAGGCGCAGGAGCAGCTGATGCAGGCCGACAAGCTGTCGTCCATCGGCCAGCTGATCTCGGGCGTGGCGCACGAATTGAACAATCCGCTCTCGGCGGTGATGGGCTTCACGCAACTCCTGCAGGCGGCCGAGACCCAGCCGAAGGCGCGCCAGCATCTCGATCGGGTCTACAACGAGGCGGTCCGCTGCCAGAAGATCGTGCAGAACCTGCTGTCGGTCGCGCGCCGCCACAAGCCGGAGAAGGCGGCGCACCGTCTCGACGCCGTCATCGAGGAGGTCCTCGACCTGCGCGCCTACCAGATGCAGGTCGACGACGTGAGCATCGAGCGGCGCTTCGATCCCGCCGTCCCGCCCACCCTGTTCGACGCGCATCAGATCCAGCAGGTGGTGCTGAACCTGGTGAACAATGCGCACCAGGCGATGCTGGCGAACGGCGGGCGGCCGCGCCGTCTCACCGTGAGCACCGCCGTCGAGGACGGCATGGTGACCGCGCGCTTCGCCGACACCGGCGGAGGCATCCCGGCCGACCGCATGCAGCGCCTGTTCGAGCCGTTCTTCACCACCAAGGAGCCGGGGAAGGGGACCGGTCTCGGCTTGAGCGTCTCGCGCGGCATCATGAAAGACCACGAGGGCAACCTGACCGCCGAGAGCGTCGTCGGCGAAGGGTCCTGCTTCCGGTTCACCATCC
>DATKFL010000378.1:0-4678 GCA_035511355.1 Dongiaceae bacterium | reverse complement strand
GGCGGTAGTTCGCCTCGGCGCCGTCCAGGTCGTCGCGCCGCCCCAGGACGTCGCCGAGGAGCACCAGCACCGCCCCTTCGGCGACATGATTGCCGGCCCGCCGGAAGAGCGCCAGCGCGCGGGTCGCCTGCTCGGCGGCGGCGTCGCGATCGCCAATCTCCCATTCGAGCACCGCGAGGCGCTGCAGGAACCTGGCTTCCATGTCGGGGCGCGCGGTCTCGCGACTGCGGGCAACGCCGCAAGTCAGGGCGTCGAGCGCCCGCACCGTGTCGCGGCGCATCAAGTGGATTGAGCCCAGTTCCGCCTGCGCCGTCAGCTCCTCGGTGAGCATCCCGAGGCCGCGGTAGGTCTCGAGGGCGCTCTCGATGATCGGCAGCGCCTCGTCGTACTCGCCCTGTTGCTTGAGGTCCGCGGCGTACGCGTAGCGCAGGTCGACCCGGTCCGAAGGCGTGAGCGCCCCTTCGAGGTCGAAGGTCGCCTTCCATTGCGCGCAGGCGCCGGCGTAGTCCCCCTGCTGGTGCAGCGCGTGGCCGGCGCCGTACTGCGCCACCGCCTGATCGGCGGCGCGGCCCAGCGCCGCGAACCGTTTCGCCGCTTCGGCGTAGGCAAGGCGCGCCGCGACCGGCTCCGGGATCAGGATGGAGAGGTCGCCGATCTCCTCGAGCGCCCACGCCGTCATGCTCTCGTCGCCCGCCTCCGCCCAGGCGTCCCGGGCCGCCTCGAATGCGCGGCGCGCGTCGCGCCGGGAGTCCTTCCCCCGGGCGGCGATCGCCCGGGCCTCCTGGTGGAGCCGCGCGGCGGCGCGCACCTCGGGGGTGTCCCGGAACTCCTCGATCCGCAGATCGACGTCGCCCGCGGGGAGCTTTTCGGAGGCGGCGGCGACCTCCAGCCCGTAGCTCCCCGACTTCGGGACGATCGCCACCAGCACCTCGAGACCGCTCGATCGATCGGCGACCGTCTCGATCACCTCGCCCGCCGGCGAGGTCAGCTCCAGGGAGACGTCGAGGCCGAGCTGGTCCGCGACGACCCGGACCGGCCGGTCGGCGCGCAGCGGCATGCGAAAGCGCTCCGAACCGCCGGAGGCGAGGTGGAGCAGGAGGCTCTCACCGGGGCGGATCTCCCTGGCCGCGGGGGAGGCGGCGAGAAGACCCAGGGCCAGGCACCCGGCGGCCAGACGGGATCGCCATCGCAAGACCACCGCCCCCGGCACCAGTGATCCTTTATTGAAAGGGTTCGTGAAGCGCTGCCTTTCATCCTAGCGAACGCGCCGACCATCGTGCAATCCCCGCCCGCGGCGGCGCGGTGCCCAATCCCGACGATCGCAAATCCGTAGTCCGGCGGGTTCGGACTTGACCGGTCGCGGGGCGGCCTTCATCTTGATCTGTCCGGAGGTGAGCCGCGATGAACACCATACCGCCCCGTCCCCGCCGGATGAACCCGGAGGCCCTCGGCCCGCTGGGCGACCGTCCGCTTGCCGAGACCGCTCCGAAAGCCGGCAAGCCCGAGATCTTCCCCGGCGTTACGAAGTACTTGGCCGCGCGGCATCAGCGCAAGCGCGAGGCGCAGTGGAGCGCCGTCCGCCCCCTGGTCGAGCGGATGCTGAAGCCGGAGGAGCAGCTCCTGTTCGTCGCCCACGCGATGCAGGTGCCGCCGGTCTTCGACGCGATGGCGCTCGGCGCGATGGCGCTGCCGTTCCACCAGGTCGTCCTGGCGCTGACCGACACCCGGATCATCGAGGTGATGCTCGACCTGCGCGGGCAGAAGGCGGGAACGCGGGTCCGGTCGTACCCCTTCACGGGAGTGCGCGACCTCACGCTGGGATGGGGGCGGCTCACCCTCGCGCCGGCGTCCGGAAAGAAGCAGGCCTGGCGCGTGCCGCTGCGCGGCGACCGGAAGATCCTCGAGGCGATCCTGGTGCGGCTGAAGCCGCGCCTCCTTCCCGAGGGGACGGCGCACGCCGCGAGCGTCCCGCTCTGGCATTGCCCGCAGTGCGTGGCGGTCGTGCCGAGCGAACCGGAGTCCTGCGTCGCCTGTCGCAGCACCTTCCGCAGCAAGAAGCTGGCGTCGATCCTGTCGGTCGCCTTTCCCGGCGCCGGCCTGTTCTACGCGGGGCATCCCTTCCTCGCGACGATGGATTTCCTCGGCGAAATCCTGCTCTACGGAATCTTCCTGATGCTGATCCTGCAGGCGGAGCCGGGACGCGCCGGGATTGCACTCGGGTTCGGCGCGCTGTTCTTCGTGCTGACCAAGTTCCACAGCATCCACATGAGCCGCATCATGACGGCGCGCAGCCGTCCCGAGACCGAGGCCCGCCGGACCGGCTACGGCCGGTTCGCCCTGGTCGGCGGGCTGGCGTCGGTGCTGCTCATCGGCGGGTCGCTGCCGCTCATGGGCAAGGGGCGCGGAACGCTCGAGCGCGATCTCGACCATCCCGCCGCGGACGACGGCTGGCGCGGGAGCCGCGATCGATCCGAGTGGACCGTGTTCGCGAACGACACCACCGCCCGATCGCAGTGGGTCCATGACGGGGGCCTGCGTCTCACCCTGTTCGCCTATCCTCAAGATTTCATGTCGACTCCGGAGGACCTGCACGCGAAGGCGCGGCAGTCGTTCCGCGCGGAGGGGGCGACCCTTCTGACCGACGACGATCAGGTCCCGGCGCCCTACGTGGGATTCCGCCTGATCTCCCGCCTGACCGCCCGGAACGGCCAGCCGATCGCGCTCATCAACTACTTCGTGGTCGACGCCGAGAACCGCGACGTGCACCAGGCGGTGGTGGCGGTCGTGGAGGAGGACAGCGGCCGGGCGGAGCAGATGGTCCGCGACTTCCTCGCGGGCGCGCACTTCATCCCGGCCACGGCGCCGACCGGCCGGCCGGCCGAGGCGGAGGCCGCGGAGCCGGCGGGCGGCGAACCGGCCGCCGCGCAACCCGGAACCTGATCGGCTCCTCCCTTCGGGTAAACTCGGCCTCACGGCGAGGTGGGGTCGATGCGCAGGCGCTGGAACCTGTCGTTGTGGCTGGGGGCGCTGCTCGTGCCGGCGGCGGCGGTCGCCTATCTCCTCCTGCTGGCGCCGTACCCGGCGGTGCGCGATCGGCCCTGGATCCTCCTGCCGATCTTCGCCGTCGCGCTGGCGCTCATGGGACGCGGGGTCGCGCGCGCCTGGCGCGCGCCGCAACTCTGGCGCGGCCGCCTGTTCGGTTCGATTGTCACCCTCCTGGCGACCGCGGTCGCCGCCTTCCTCACCTTCGGCATCCTGATCGCGGCGCGCGACCTGCCGGCCTCCGCCGGCGCTCCCAAGGTCGGCGAGCGCGCCCCCGACTTCACGCTTCCTGATCAGGACGGGAAGCCGGTCAGCCTCGCGAGCCTGCTGGGCGCGGGCGGTGACCCGGCGACGACCGGGAACGGCGCGCTGCTCATCTTCTATCGCGGCTACTGGTGACCCTACTGCAACTCCGAGTTACGGAGTTTCGAGAAAAGCCTCGACCAGTTCAGGAGCCGCCGCGTGGCCGTGGTCGGCATCAGCGTCGACCCGCCGGAGATCACCCGCGCGCATGCGCAGAAGCAGGGATACACCTTCACCTTCCTCGCCGACACCGACGCCGCGGTCCTGCGCCGGTGGGACCTTCTGCACGAAGCCGGCGGGCCCCAGGGCGCCGACATCTCGCGGCCGGCGGAGTTTCTCGTCGATGCCACGGGAACGATCCGCTGGGCGAACCTGGCCGGCTCGATCATCGTGCGGACCCGCCCCGAAACCGTCCTGAAGGCGATCGACGACCTCGGCCTCGCGACCCCGGCCGCTCAGTAGGGCGCGACCGCCACGGCTCCGGCGGGGAACGGTTCGGGTCGGAGGGCGCGACGCGGATCGAGACCGGCGCGCGAACGCGGCACCGTGACCGATCCGACCGCCGGGCTCGAGTTCCCCGACGCATCCCGCGCCGTGTAGGCGAGCCGATAGGTCCGGCCCGGTCCGTTGTCATCGCGCTCGGCGCGCAGGAAGACCTCGGCGTCCGCCGTGCCGAGGTCCGCGCCGGCGATGTCGCCTGTCGTGACCCCGTCCCCCGGCCCGGGCGCGTCGTCCGGCTCGCTGCTGGTCGCCGAGGCGAGCGCGACGAGGGGATGCGGGTCGCAGAGATCGGTCGCGACCAGCGCCACTCCGACCCGCACGCGCTTGTGGTTCGGCGGCCAGAGCCGTGAGGGAGCGGCGATGATCTGAAACGCGGGGGCGGTCGTGTCGCGCACCGCGGTCGCGAGCGTCGTGGTGTCGCTCTCGCCCGCCTGGTCGGTGACCCGGAGCGCGATCGATGCCGCGCCGAGCGGCAGCACCGCGGTCGCCACCTTCCCATCCGCGAGGGGCGTCATCGCACCGCCCGGGTCGAGGAACCATTCGTAGCGGACGATGTCGCTCGCCTCGTCGGCGCCGTCATCCGGGTCGCTCGATCCGCTCGCGTCGAGAAGGACGGCGCCGCCGCCCGGCCGATCGCACTCGACCGCTTCCGGGATCTCCGCCGCCGCGCGCGGCGGCTGGTTGATCACGAGCAGGCTCTGACCCTCCGGCAGGAAGGCGGCCTCGGCGCTCACCGCCGGCGTCCTGCCGTCGGTCACGGTCAGCACGAGACGATGCCCGACGCCGGCCTCGAGCGCGGTGATGTCGGCGCGGCGCGGCAGACCCGGGGCGT
>DATKFL010000377.1:0-7780 GCA_035511355.1 Dongiaceae bacterium | reverse complement strand
CTGCCGATCGTGCCCCGGCCGATCGTGCGGCGGGTGTCGCGCCGGTACATCGCCGGCGACACCCTCGACGAGGCGGTGCGCACGGTCGCCGGTCTCAACGGCGAGGGGCTGATGGCGACCCTCGACGTCCTGGGCGAGAGCGTCACCGAACGGAGCCTGGTCGAGGCGGCGGTGCGCGACTACGCCGCGGCGATCGACGCCATCCGGAGCGGCCGGCTCGACGCCAACATCTCGATCAAGCCGACGCAGTTCGGGCTTTCGCTCGACTTCGATCTCTGCCTCGACCGGGTGCGGACGCTGGCGCAGCGGGCGCTCGACGCCGGCAACTTCGTGCGCATCGACATGGAGGACTCGCGCTGCACCAGCGCGACGCTCGACCTCTACCGGCGCCTGCGCGCCGAAGGCTTCACGAACGTCGGCGTCGTGCTGCAGGCCTACATGCGTCGCAGCCTCGCCGACGTGCGCGCCCTCCCGGAGGGGGCGAACGTGCGGCTCTGCAAGGGGATCTACATCGAGCCTCCGGGGGTGGCCTATCAGGACCGGGGGGTGGTGAACAAGAACTTCGTGCGGCTGCTCGAGGAGCTCTTCGACCGCGGCGCCTACGTCGGCATCGCGACGCACGACGAGGACCTGGTCTTCGAGGCGGAGCGCCTGCTCGAACGGCGACGGCTCCCCGGCACGGCGTACGAGTTCCAGATGCTCCTCGGGGTCGCCGAGCCGCTCCGCCGGATCGTGCGCGGGGCGGGGCACCGCCTCCGGGTGTACGTGCCGTACGGCCCGCAGTGGTACGCCTACTCGCTGCGCCGCCTCAAGGAGAATCCGCGCATCGCGGGGTACATCCTGTCGAGCCTTCTGGCGGGTGGGGCTTCGCGGCGCGCCTGAGCCGGGTCAGCGGGCGAGGCGCAGGTCGCCGGTGTCGGCGGTGTTGCGGCCCAGTTCCTCGGCGGAATGGCCGACGCCGGCCCTGCCCGGACTGAGCGGCGCCGCCTCCGGCAGGCTGATCACGATCTCGGTCCCCTGGTGCGGGACGCTGCCGATGCCGAGCGTGCCGCCGATCATGTCGATGACGTGGTGTGCCTCCCACAGGCCGAGGCCGGCGGCGCCGCGCTCGGGCTTGGTGGTGAAGAAAGGCTCGGCCGCCTTCGCCAGGTGCTCCGGCTTGATGCCTATCCCGGTGTCGCGCAGGCGCAGGATCACCCGATCCCGATCGTGCGAGGTCGTGATCGTGATCGTCCCGCCGGCGAACGGCATCGACTCGACGGCGTTCACCACCAGGTTCAGGAACGCCGCCTGGACCCGGTCGGCGGGGCCGAAAACCGGCGGCAGCACTCCCAGCCGCTCCTCGAACCGGATCCGTTTCTCCTCTGCGCGGTGCCGGCAGAGGTCGACCGCTTCCCGGACCAGGGTGTTCACGTTGAACGGCGCCCGCGACGGCGCGAGCAGCGACATCGACTGCAGGGGCGCCGTGACCCGCTGGAGCGCCTCGACACCCGCGGCGATGCGGCCGGCCGCGGCGCGGACCGGCTCGGGAAGGGTCACGTCCGACTGCAGCGTCCGGCTCTCGCGCTGCAGTCCCGAGACCGCATCGCGCATCGGCTCGGCGGTCTCGGCGAGCCAGGCCGGCAGCGCCCGGCTCGACCCGTGCATCATGAGGTGATCCTGCGCCGCACGCAGCTCGAGCCGGAGCGTGCGGACGCGTCCGCGCATCGTCCGCGCCTGGGCCGAGGTGACCGACACCACCCCCGCGAGATAGCCGGCCGCCACGCAGACGAAGCCGCCGATGAGCAGGGCGGCACCCGGAGGCGCGATCCAGGTCAGGGTCGCGGCGAGGGCGAGACCGGCAACGGCGCCGAGCGCCGGGGGTCGCGCAAGCCAGGGGGACGGCAGTTTTTCCATGTCACAGGGCCCCTATGGAGCGGCCGGGTCCGACCCGGCCTTCAGCTTGTCGATCGCGGCCATGCGCTGCGGGTTCTTGTTGGCGCCCGGCTTGGCGGCGCGGTACCGGAGTTCCTCGACCGGCGCGCCGCCGGCGAGATGCTCGTCGAGGATCCGGCGGGCCGCCTCGGGGGAGACCGCGCCGTACCAGACGTCCTCGGGATAGACCACCACCATCGGGCCGTGACCGCATTGATCGAGACACCCCGACTTGTTGACCCGGGTGGTCGACTTGAGGCCGCGCGCCTGCACCCCTTCCTTGAGGAACTGGTGGATCGCCGCGGACCCCTCGAAGGGGCAGTATTCGCCGCTCGTGCAGACGAAGACGTGCCGTTTGAACTGCCCCATGCCGCTCTCCCGTGGAGGCGGCACGGTACCACAGCGCCGGGCATTGCGACAATCGATTGCCGCGTCTTCTCCGCGGAATCCCGGGCGCTGGCGCGGATGGCGGTCCCGCGCGGCGGCGCGCGGCGCTAGAATGCCAGCGCATCGGGGCGTCCGGCGCGGTGCCGGGCCCGACCCCGGGGAAGGGACCGGCAGGTGATGAACGATCTCCAGGCGGCGGCAGAGCGATTGCGCGAGCGCTCCACGATCGCGGTCTTTCCGCTTCCCAATGTCGTGTTCTTCCCCGGCACGAGCCTCGGGCTGCACATCTTCGAGCCGCGCTATCGCGCGATGATCGCCGAGGTGCTGGAGGCCGACCGCATGATGGCGGTGGCGCTCCTGATGCCGGGATGGGAGCAGGACTATTACGGCGCGCCGCCGCTCCACCCGATCGCCGGCGCCGGCGTCATCGAGGAGCACCAGCGGCTCGCCGACGGACGGTTCAACCTGCGATTGCGGGGGCTCGGCCGCGTCCGGATCACCGGCTTCGTCCAGGAGCGTCCCTATCGGGTGGCGCGCATCGAGCCGCTCCCGGAGCGCGACGACTCTCCGCCGGGGTGCGAAGACGAGCGCCGCCGCCTGCTTTCGGTCGGCGCCGGGCTCCTGCACGAACTGGCCGGGCAGGCGGGACGCCCCCTGGCGATCCCGCCCGACCTGCCGTTCGCGCTCGGCATCAATCTCATGTGCCAGAGCCTGAGCATGGATGTCGACGAGCGGCAACGGCTCCTCGAGATGGACGACCTCGGGGCGCGCGGCACCGCGCTCGTGGAGATCCTCAAGCTGCGCTGGAAGGAAGAGGCGCTGCGCCGCGGCGACGGCGGCACGACGCACTAGGATCTCCCCGGAGGGGAAGCCTAGCCCGCGGTCGCGCCCTCGACGGCGATCCCCCGGAGGCGCGCCACCGCCGCCACCACCTCGCCGATCTTGTTGTTCGGGGTCGAGGCGCCGGCGGTCAGGCCCACCATCACCGCCCCCGCCGGCAGCCACTCCGCCACGCGGGTCTCCTCCTTCGCGCCGTATGGGCGGTGCCGGATGGCGCCGTCGGCCTCGATGCAGGAGGCGTCCTCGATGTGGAAGGTGGGGACGGCGCGCGCCGCGAGGGCCGCGAGGTGCGTGGTGTTGCTGCTGTTGTAGCCGCCGATGACGATCATCCGGTCGGGCTTCTCGCGCAGCAGATCGATCACCGCGTCCTGCCGATCCTGCGTGGCGCTGCAGATGGTGTCGAAGGCGCGGAAGCGATCCGGCAGCGCGTCGGCGCCGTGCCGCTCCGTCAGCACGCCGCGGATCATCTCCTGGATGGCGAGAGACTCGGAGGAGAGCATCGTCGTCTGGTTCGCCAGGCCGATGCGCTGCAGGTCGGCGTCGGGATCGAAGCCGGGCGAGCAGGCGGCGGCGAAGCGCGCAAGAAAGGCGGCGCGCTCCACCGTCCCGCGCAGGTAGTCGCAGACCACACCCGCCTCCTCGAGATTGCGCACGACGAGGTACCGCCCGCCCGGATGCCGCGTGGTGCGCGAGGCGGTGGCGCGGGTCTCCTCGTGGGCGTACTTTCCGTGGATGATCGCGGTGTAGCCGGAGGCGCTGAACCGGTCGACGTTCTTCCAGACGTTCAGCACCGATCCACAGGTGGTGTCGACCAGGACCGACCCGCGCTCCCGCAGCGACGCCATTTCCTGCACGGTCACCCCGAAGGCCGGCAGGATGACGACGTCGCCGGGCCGCACCGCGTCGAGGCCGGGGCCGCCGCCGTCGGCCTCGCGCAGGAACTCGATCCCCATCTCCCTGAGGCGCCGGTTGACGTGCGGGTTGTGGATGATCTCGCCGGTCAGGAAGATGCGCCGGTCCGGGAACTGCCGGCGCGTCTCGTAGGCGTACTCGACGGCGCGCTCGACGCCGTAGCAGAAGCCGAATTCGCGCGCCAGGAGAAACGTCAGGTCGCCCGCGACCAGCCGGTGCCCGGCGCCGCGCAGCGTCTCGACGATGCGGCTGTGGTAGTCGGCCTCGAGGTGCGGCTGGATCTCCTCCTTGAGGCCGAACCCTCGCTGGTAATAGTCGGCGCTCACGTGCAAGGCTCTCCGTCGGGGAAGGAAACCGCGCCGCCGCGGCGGTGCGTCCGGACGATTCTACACGAGGCGGTGGTCACGCCCCCGAGACCCGCTCCGGGCAGGAGGCGACGTTCATCCCGCCCGCCCGCACGAAGTTGACCAGGGTGATCCCGAAGGTGCGGGCGGTGTCGATGGCGAGGGTCGTCGGACCGGAGACCGCGCAGACGACCGGGATCGAGGCGACCGCCGCTTTCTGCAGGATCTCGAACGAGGTGCGCCCGGAGACCGCGAGGATGGAGCGCGTGACGTCGAGGCCGTCGATGGCGGCGCGGCCGATCGCCTTGTCGACGGCGTTGTGCCTCCCGACGTCCTCGCGCACGACCAGCGCCGCGCCCGCGACGTCGAACAGCGCCGCGCCGTGCAGCGCTCCGGTCCGATGGAAGACCGCCTGCGATTCGATGAGACGGTCGGGAAGGGTGGCGAGGAGGGACGCCGGCACCTGGAACCGCTCCCCGTTGACCCGGGCACGCGCCCCCAGTTCGTCGAGCGCCGCGCGGCCGCACAGCCCACAGGCCGCCGAGGCGACGAAGTTCCGGCGCAGACGCTCGCGATCGAAGGGTGTCCCGGGCACGAGACCGATCTCGACGGCGTTCTCCGGATGCTCGTCCTCGCCGCCGCGCCCGCGACAGTGTCGGAGGGTGCCGATGGCGGCGAACGAGGCGACCACGCCCTCGGTGATCGCGAACCCGGCCGCGAGATCGAGATCGTGCCCCGGGGTGCGCATCAGGACGGCCAGCGCCTCCCCCTCGACCCGGATCTCGAGCGGCTCCTCGACCACCACCTGATCGTCCTCCTCGCGCGCGACACCGCCGCGCAGGCGGAGGATGCGGCGGCTCTCGACCGGTTCGGTTCCCATGCCCCGCATTGTACCGGGGACCGAGGGGTCGCGCGGGGCGCCGGCACGCGGCGCCCGCCCCGCGCCCGGCGCAGAACGCGCCCCGACCGGGCTTGACAGGTATGGGGGCTTCTGCAAAGGTATGCGCTCATTCTCCGAGGGAAATCGGATGTCAAGGTGGCTGGCGAGGGTGGTGGTGCTCGCGTGCGTCACGGTCGCGGGCGGGCTCGGTTCGGAGGCGCTGGCGCAGAACCGGGAAAAGGCCTGGGAGATCAATCCGTACGTCGGCTCGTTGTCGTTTGGCGACGTCAACGGGGAGACGGCGTTCAAGGACACCTGGGATCTCGGCTTCCGATTCGGCTACAACTGGACCAGGCATCACGAGGTCGAGTTCGGCTTCTTCGGCGCCTCGACCAGCAACGGCGAGGGGCTCGACCTGAACATCGATTTCCTCGGCGGCCAGGTCAACTACGTCTACAACATCCCCATGCACCGGCGCGACAAGATCATGGGCTTCGGCACGGTCGGTGTCGGCCTGATCAACGTCAGCAGCTTCGGCTTCGTGAGCGATCCCGAGCTGGTGGGGGACACCATCGTCTTCTCGTACAACGTCGGCGGCGGCATCCGCTTCTTCGGCGGGCCGCGGGCGGGGTTCAGGATGGACGCGCGCTACGTGAAGTTCAGCGACCAGGGGGTCGACGTCGACTACCTCGAAGCGACCGTCGGGATGAGCATCGTGCTCGGCGGCACCTACTGACGCGCAGTCGCCGCGTCGCCCGATGGCCGTTCCTCCCCCCGTCCCCGCCTCGATTCTCGAGCGCCTGCGCGACGCCCTCGGCGCCGCTCCGGATCGCGACGCGGCGATGCGCGAGACCGTCAGGCTCCTGAGCGGAGCGCATCCGCACTTCACCTGGACCGGAATCTACCTGCTCGAGGGGGAGACCCTCGTACTGCACAACCAGGTCGGGGATCCGACGCCGCACGAACGCATTCCGGTCGTCAAGGGGATCTGCGGCCTCGCGGCGCGCGAGGGGCGCACCGTCGTCGTGCCTGATGTCACACAGGATTCGCGCTTTCTCGCCTGCAGTCTCTCCACGCGGTCGGAGATCGTCGTCCCGATAAAGCGCGGCGATCGCGTGTTCGGCGAGATCGACGTCGACAGCGACCAGCCGGACGCCTTCGGCGACGCGGACCGCCTCCTGCTGGAAGCGGTCGCCGCGGACCTCGCCCGACTCTTCTGATCCCCGCGGTCGCCGACGCGGTCGCCGTGCGGTGATGATGCAACGCCGGAAGTCCGATCCCGGTGGGTGAATCCGCCGGTTCGCGGCACACTTTTGACGTTTCTGAGGAGGGGCAGACGGGTGCCCCCTCCTCGATCCCCCGGCCGTGCGGGCATCGTGCCCGCACGGCTTCATCTTTTTATGGGCGGGGTTCGGGAGCGTCGTGCGCTCCGGCGGGATCCCTGGCATCGGGGTGCAGGAGCCCGGCCATCTCCTCGATGCCGCCCACGACCCCCGGCCCGGGGCGCACCACCGCGTTTCCCACCACCGCGACCCTGGCGTTCCGCACCGCCGGCACCGACGCCCAGGCGGGGTCGGTGCGCACCGCCGCCGCGAACCCGGCGTTTTCCTCCGTCGTCAGGATCACGTCGGGCTTGAGGGCGACGGCCGACTCGACGCTGAAGGTGGGATGCGCCGCCGCCTGGTCCGCGGTCACCGAATCGCCGCCCGCGCGGCGGATGGCATCGGTCAGGAAGGCGCCCGATCCCGGCACGACCAGCGGCTCGGCCCAGACGACGAACAGAATCCGCGGCCGTTCGCGGCCGGCGACGCGCCTCTCGACCGCCGCGAGGCGCCGGCGCAGGTCGGCAGCGAGGCGCTCGCCGCGCCCTGCCTCGCCGAGGAGATCGGCGAGGGACTCGACCGAAGCGAGGACCGCGGCGACGTCCGGGGTGTTCAGGATGTAGAGCGGGCGCCCGAGCGCTTCCGCCTGGCTTGCCAGCGCCGGATCGTTGCCGCTGGTGGTGCCGATCAGGACGTCCGGATGGAGGGTGCGGATGACCTCGAGGTCCGGGTTGAGCAGACCTCCGACCCGCCGCACCGGGCGATCGGGCGGCGGCACGCAGAAGTCGCTGATCCCCACCAGCCGATCGCCGAAGCCGAGTTCGACCAGCGTCTCGGTGACGCTCGGGGCCAGCGACACCACGCGTTCGATCCGGGACGGCACCACGACGACCCGGTCGAGGCCGTCGCGCACAGTGCGACCGTGGGGTGCGGCCGGCGGCGCGCAGGCCACCATCGCCGCCGCGGCGACGAGGAGCGGGATGCAGGCGCTTCGTCGCCCGATCGCCGGATGCCGCGAGCCGCCCTCAGCGGGCGCTTCGTTCCCGGGCACGGAAGAGGAACTTCTTGAGGGTTTCGAGGACGGGCGCCTTGGTGCCGAGGAACGCGAGCCCCACCTCGGCCGGCCCGGTTCCGTCGACCCGCACGACGCTGCAAGGGAGGTCAAGGGCAGTCGGCTGACC
>DATKFL010000376.1:0-11204 GCA_035511355.1 Dongiaceae bacterium | reverse complement strand
CAGGCGAGCCGGCGCACGGCGCGCCGCGGCTCGCGCCGCTCCGTGACCACGGCGAGAATCAGGGTCAGGAGGCCGACCGCTCCGGCGATGAGACGATGGCCGTGCTCGAACAGCACGCCACCGACCATCGGCGGGAGGAGGCGCCCGAACGAGAGCGGCCAATCCGGCACCGCCAGACCCGAGCCGGTGCTGGTCACCAGCCCGCCGGCGACGAGCAGGAGCAGCATCGCCGCGGCGACGAGCAGGGTGAAGCGGAACCGCCAGGGATCGTCGAGCAACGGGGCGTTCCTTTGGAAGCGCGGCCAGGCGCGCAGGCATCGAGGGTGTGACGGGTTCTTATAGAAGAGCGGCGCCATGCCCGTCAAGTGCGCGCCGGAGGGCGCTTTGGCGGCGGTCCCCCGGCGTGCCGCACGAAAGCCCGCCGTGGCTGGCATATGATGCCGGCTCGATGCCCGCCGAAGCCGTTTCCGTCCGGATCCCGGAGCCCGTCGCCGGTGCGCCGGCCATTTCGCCGGCCGTCCGCCTCGAGGCGCTGGCGCACGACTACGGCTCCCGGCGCGCTCTCGCCGGGATCACCCTCGACCTCGCCGCGGGCTCGCTGTGCGGCATCCTCGGGCCGAACGGCGGCGGCAAGACGACGCTGTTCCGGATTCTGGCAACGCTCGTTCGCCCCACCTCCGGGCGGGCGCTGATCTTCGGGCACGACACCGCGCGCGCGGCGCCGGAGGTGCGCCGCGCCCTCGGGGTGGTCTTCCAGGCGCCGGCGATCGATCGCCGGCTCACGGTGCGCGAGAACCTGGTGGTGCACGCCGCGCTGTACGGCCTTCGCGGCCGGAGTCTGGCACGATCGATCGACGCGCGGCTCGAGCGGTTCGGTCTCGCCGACCGCGCGGGCGACCTTGCCGGTCGTCTTTCGGGCGGCCTGCTGCGCCGCGTCGAGATTGCCAAGGCGCTCCTGCCGCGGCCGCGGCTTCTCCTGCTCGACGAACCGTCGACCGGTCTCGATCCCGCCGCGCGCGCCGAACTCTGGGACCAGATCGCGGCGCTCCGGGATCGTGACGGCGTCACCGTCCTGTTCACCACCCACCTCCTCGAGGAGGCGGAGCGCGCCGACCGGGTCGCGATCCTGAGCGAGGGGCGGGTGGTCGCCGACGGAGCGCCGGGCGACCTCACCGCGGCGATCGGCGGCGAGGTGCTGGTGATCCGTCCGCACGACGGCGACGCCGCGGCGCTGATCGCGCCGATCGAAGCGGCGACCGGGGTGACCGCGCGCGCTCTCGACGGCACCCTGCGGCTCGAGGCGCCCGACCTGCACCGGCTGGTGCCGCGCGTCATCGAGGCGGCTCCAGGGCGGATCGCGTCGATCACGCTCGGCCGGCCGACGCTTCTCGACGTGTTCACGCAGGCGACCGGGCGGCGGTTCGACCGCGACGAGGTCCGATCGTGACCGGCGACGCGACCTTCGCCGTCGCCGCTCTCGTGCGTCGCGAGATGGTGCGCTTCTTCCGCGAGCGGACCCGGGTGGTCGGGGCGCTCCTGCAGCCGCTGTTGTTCTGGGCCTTCTTCGGCGGCGGCTTCAGCGCGTCGTTCCGCACCCCCGGCAACGGTCCCGGGTACACCGCCTGGCTCTTCCCCGGCACCGTCGTCCTGATCCTCCTGTTCACGGCCATCTTCGCCACCATCTCGGTGATCGAGGATCGCCGCGAGGGATTCCTCCAGGGCGCGCTGGTGGCGCCGGTGCCACGAGCCGTCATCGTGCTGGGCAAGATCCTCGGCGGCACGGCGCTCGCCGTGGCCCAGGCGGGGCTGGTTCTCCTGGCCGCGCCGCTCGTCGGCGTGCATCCCGCCGTCACGGCCGCGCTGGGCGCCTTCGGACTGCTCGTCCTGATCGCATTCGCGCTCACCTCGCTGTCGCTCGCGATCGCCTGGAGGCTCCGCTCGACCCAGGGGTTTCACGCCATCATGACCGTCTTCCTGATGCCGCTCTGGCTGCTGTCGGGGGCGTTCTTCCCCGCCGCCGGCGCACCGGCCTGGCTCGGGGCGCTGATGACGGCGAACCCCCTGACCTACGGAGTCGCGGCACTTCGGCACCTCCTGGGCGCCGCGGCCGGCGGCGGCGCCGGGACGACGCTCCCGGGGCTGCCGCTGTCGCTCCTTGCCACCGCCTCGTTCGCGCTCGTCGCCTTCACGGCCGCCCTCGTCGTGGCCGGTCGCGCCGACGCCGGCGACGCCGCTTAGAACGATGCGGCTTCCCGATTTCAACGCGCTGATGAACCTGGTTGCGGCGACCGCGCTCGGCTTCGGATGGGTTGCCATCCGGCGCGGACGGCGCGCCACGCACCGCGCCCTGATGCTCGCGGCGGTCGGTGCCTCGACGCTCTTCCTCGCCGGGTACCTGACGCATCACGCCCGCGTCGGATCGGTCCCCTATCGCGGCACGGGGCCGCTCCGGGCGGCCTACTTCACCATCCTGATCACGCACACGATCCTCGCCGCCGCGACCCTGCCGCTGGTGGCGGTCACCCTGACCCGGGCGCTGCGCGAGCGATTCGACGCGCATCGCCGACTGGCGCGCTGGACCTTGCCGATCTGGCTCTACGTCTCGGTCACCGGGGTGGTCGTCTACCTGATGCTGTACCGCGTCGGCGGGCGCTGAAGGGCCGTCCCCTAGCCGATCGAGCTCAATCCCAGCCGCCCGCCCATCCGGCGCCGGAGTTGATCGAGCATCGGGCCGGCGCGCGCGCCGGGCGTGGCCGTGGCCGCCTCGAACGCCAGGGCACGCGCCTCCTCGAGGATCTCCCGATCACGCAGGATGTCGCCGACGCGCAGGTCCGCGAGCCCCGACTGGCGGGTGCCGAAGAACTGCCCCGGCCCGCGAATCTCGAGGTCGCGCCGCGCCACTTCGAAGCCGTCGGTGGTGGCGGTCATCACCTCGAGCCGCCGGCGCGCCTCGTCGGTCGCGGCCGCGCCGGCCAGGAGCACGCAGGTCGCCGGATGCTCGCCGCGTCCCACCCGGCCGCGGAGCTGGTGCAACTGCGACAGCCCGAAGCGCTCCGCCTGCTCGATCACCATCACCGTGGCGTTCGGCACGTCGATGCCGACTTCGACGATCGTCGTCGCCACCAGGACCGGCACCCGCCCGCCGGCGAAGCCGCCCATCACCCGGTCGCGCTCGTCGCTCTTCAGTCGTCCGTGCAGGAGCCCGACCGGGATGCCGGGGAAGGCCTCCTTGCCGAGCCGCTCCGCCATCGCGGTCGCCGCCTTGAGATCGAGCGACTCGCTCTCCTCGATGATCGGATAGACGATGTAGGCCTGCCGGCCGGCGGCGACCTCCTTGCGCACGAACTCGTAGACCCGGAGGCGCGCCGCCTCCTCGCGCAGGACCGTCGTCACCGGGCGCCGGCCCGGCGGCAGGGCGTCGATCACCGAGATGTCGAGATCACCGTAAACGGTCAGCGCCAGGGAGCGCGGGATCGGCGTGGCGGTCATCACCAGGACGTCGGGGGTGCTCCCTTTCGCCCGGAGGCGCGCCCGCTGCATCACGCCGAAGCGGTGCTGCTCGTCGATCACCACCAGCCGGAGCGCCTGGAATGCCACCTCCTCCTCGGCGAGGGCGTGCGTTCCGACCACCAGCCTGAGCCCGCCGCCCCGCAGGCCGTTGAGCACCTGCCGGCGCGCGCCGCCGGTGACCGACGCCGTCAGGAGGCCGACCGGGATTCCGCGCCCCGCGAGGAGTTTCTGGAAGGCGCGGTGCTGCTGCTCGGCGAGGATCTCGGTCGGCGCCATGAACGCGGCCTGCATGCCGTTCTCCGCCACCAGGAGCATGGCGAGGAGCGCCACCACCGTCTTGCCGCACCCGACATCTCCCTGAAGGAGCCGGTTCATCGGGTGCCCGGCCAGCAGGTCGCGGCCGATCTCCCCGAGGGCGCGACGCTGCGCCGCGGTCAGCGGGAACGGCAGAACCGCGCGCAGCCGCTCCCGGAGAGCGTCGTCCACCGCCAGGAGCGGCCCCGCGCGCGGCGTCCTGGCCGCCTCGCGCCGGGTGACCGCGAAGGCCAGCTGCAGGAAGAAGAACTCCTCGAAGATCAGGCGCCGGTGCGCGGGCGTGCGGAAGGTGCGCAGCGCCTCCGGGTCGGTGTCGGCCGGCGGGAAGTGCGCCACGAGGAGCGCCTGCCGGCGCGGCGGGAAACCGCGCGCCGCCGCCACCCCCGCCGGCAGCGGGTCGGGAAGATCGGGGGCGAGATCGGCCAGCAACCGGTGCAGCACCGAGCGCACGACCCGTGACGACATCCCCGGCAGGCGCGGATGGATCGGCACCACGCGCCCCATGTGAATCGGCTCCGCATCCTCCGCCGCGACGATCTCGCACTGCGGGCTCTCGAGCACGAGACCGCGGCGGCCGAAGCGCGCCGGGGTCGCCTCGCCGTACAGGATGATCTCGCGGCCGCGGGTCAGGACCGTGCGCAGATAAGGCTGGTTGAAGAAGATCACCCGGATCGGCGCGCTGTCGTCCTCGACCACCGCCTCGAAGATGGTGAAGCCGCGCGATCGGGTGCGCCGGAGCGCCGCCGTGACGATGCGGCCACGCACCGTGGCCTTGAGACCCGGCACCAGCGACGCAATCGGGAGGAAGGCGCTGCGATCCTCGTAACGGCGCGGCAGGTGCAGGAGCAGATCCTCGACCGTCCTGAGCCCCTCCGCCTCGAGGGCGGCGGCGCGGCGCGGGCCGACCCCGCGCACCGCGGCGAGCGGATCTTCCGGGCGGATCACCACCGCCTCCTCAGAAGTCGAGCTGGAAACCGACCTGGAAGCGCCGCCCGAACTGACGCGTGCCGTTGATCTGAATCGGCCCGAGGCGTTCGGGCGGGACCGGCTCGTAGGTGTCGATCCGCAGGTCGTCGGTGTTCAGGATGTCGAACACTTCGAGGAACAGCCCGGCGGTGTTGCGGCCGAGCACGAACGACTTGCGCGCCCGCCCGCCGAGGGTGAAGGTCGAATGGTTGCGGTGATCGTTGCGATGTTCCGTGACGAAGCTGTAGTCGTTCCCCACGGTCTGCACCGAGCCGTACCGGGTGCGGAACTGCAGGTAGTCGACGTTGTCCAGGGCGAAGAATCGCGAGATCACCGAATAGGGAAGCCCGGAACCCCACCCCGCCGTGATGCCGAGCTGCCAGTCGCGCGGCAGGAACAGGCTGGTGTTCACCTTCACGACGTGGCGCTCATCATAGTCCAGGTACCCGGTCTCGGATTCGAGCGTGGACGGGTCGTTCCCGGCCCGGGAGTCGTATGCCTCGGCGTCGCCGGTGGCGCGCGAGTAGGTGTACGACGCCTGCATCTCCCAGCGCCGGGCCAGCCGCCGCACCAGTTCCACCTCGAGGCCCCGGTAGCGCGCCTGGTTGTAATTGCCGACCCTGAGGACCTGGTTGAAGAAAAAGTTGTCGATGAACAGATCGGGGCGGAAATCGCCCGAGCGAACCGTCGATGTGCTGGTGTTGTTGAAGCCGCCCGGCAGGCGCCCGGTGGCGTCGAGCGGCAGGCCCGTGGCGGCGTCGTACCGCAAGGCGTGGTTCACGTCGATGTCCTGCAGCTGCTCCCGGTACGCCCGGTCCACGAACAGGACCGACAGCGCCAGCTCGGGCGCCAGCTCGCGCTCGAAGCCGAAGGTGAATTCGTCGCTGAAGGGGGTCTGCAGGCCGCGATCGACCTGGGTGATCGTCGGGGGCGATTTCGAGACGGTGGCCCCGATCTGGTGGTTGGTCGTCGCCTGCGGGCCGACCACGCCGTCGGGGTCGAGCAGGTAGTACCGGGTGATCGTGTCGGGTCCCTCCTCACCGACGATGGTGTTGAGAAACAGCTTGTCGTAGTAGCGCCCCCAGGTGGCGAACACCTTGGTGCGCCCGTCCAGGAAGGGATCCCACGAGATCGACAGGCGCGGCGCGAGGTTGTTGTTGGTGAGGCGGAACGGCTCGCGCTTCTGCGGCACGACGCCGATGCCCGCCAGGATCGCGGCGGTCACCTCGCCGCCGGTGGTGATCTCCGGGAAGAGACCCTGCAGCTGCTGCGACAGGAAGGTGGTCTCGCTGTGATGCCGCGAGAGACGTCTGAAGGCCGCCAGTCGCAGCGGGTCGGTGTACTTCCCGAGCTCCAGCGCGGGGTTCGGGAATTCGCGGAACAGCGGGTCGTCCGTGATCCCCTTGCTCAGGAGCCCGTCGTCGTTCCCGTAGACGTGATCGTCGGTCACCCCGCGCTCGCCCCCGGCCAGGATGTTGAGCCGGTCGAAATGCGCCCGCTCCTCGGCGGGGTCGAAGAAGGAGTAGCCGAAGGAATCGGTCGCCTCCCGATCGAACCGGAGCCCGAGACCGATGCTGAGGTTCGGAAACGGCTTGTAGGCGTCCTGGAAGTAGAGCCCGCCGGTCAGATTCGACGCCTGGTTCTCCACCTCGGTATTGACCGGCACCAGGCCCTTCACCGTGGCGGGCTGGGTGGCGAACAGCCCCGAGCTGAACTTCGGGATGTCGACCGCCGCGACCGGCCGGCGCGTGGTCGTCCGGTCGAAGTTCTCCTTCTCGAGCACGAGGCCGGCCTTCATGTCGTGGCTGCCGTAGAAGTCGGGGACGAACAGGGTCAGGTCCTGGCGGAAGGTGAACCGGCGGCGGCTGTCGTCGAGGTCCTCGTAGAACGGGCCGCTCACCAGGTTCGACTGCTGGTCGAGCGTGTAGAAACGATCCTGCGGCACCGGTTGGGTGCGGCCGTACGGGTAGTCGGTGGCCGGGGACGGCGTGTCATCGAGGTGCAGGTTGTGGTTCCGGTCCTCGACGCCGGGGTCGAGTTTCCCGTCCCCGTCGATGTCCTCGCCCGGGTCCATGATCCCGTCGCCGTTCAGATCCTCGTTGAACCAGTCGAGATGACCGTCGCAGTCGACGTCCTCGCGGCTGAAGCCCTCGCAGGCCTTCGGGGGAGTCTGCCGATGGTCGCCGTCGAGGTCTTCGCCCTGGTTGAACTGCCCGCGCGGCAGGATGAAGTCCTCGAAGACGTCGAACTTGCCGTCCGCATCGTAGTCCTCGCCGGCGTCGTACTCGTTCATCTCGCCGAAACCGTTGCCGTTCCGGTCGGTGAACAGGAAGCCGTTGCGGTTGATGTCGGGGTCGAGGGTGCTGGTCTGGCTCGGGCGTTCGTCGAAATGGCTGAGCGACGTCTCGAGCGAGACGTTCGGGCTCATGACGCCGACCCAGCGCGCCGTGATGATCGGCCCCCCTTGCCCGATCGTGTAGCCGCTCTCCTCGCGGGTGAACGAGTTGAGGCCCTGGTTGAGGAATTCCTGCGGGTCGTAGTTGAGCGACAGCGCCAGGCGGTGGCTCGGGGCCACCTGCCAGGTGGCCTTGGCGAACTGCCGGAATTCGCGCTGCTCGGCGACGAAGGCGTTGGTCAGCGCGTTGACCGGGGTCTGGATCTGCACGTACTCGCTGGCGAGATAGAACCATGCCTTGTCGCGCACGATCGGTCCGCCGAGCGACAGGAACGGAAGGACATCGTTGAAGGTCAGGTCGCGGAGGCCGTTCTCCCCCACGCCGGCGTGCAGGCGCGGGTCGTCGATCCCGGCGCCATCGCCGTCGAGCCGCGATCCGCGCCAGAAGACCTTGAACGTCGCCTCGAAATCGTTGCCTCCCGATTTGGTGATGATGTTGGCGAAGCCGCCCTGGGCGCGGCTGAACTCCGCGGTCGCGCCGCTGGTCTTCACCTCGATCTCCTGGATCGATTCGATGTTCAGCTGCGCGCCGATTTTGCCGGTGAGCGGGTCGGTGGTGGAGACCCCGTCGACGAGCGTGATGACGTCGGTGTCACGCGCGCCGTGGATGTTCGGGTTGCCGTCGCCGTCGACATCGCTCACCCCGGGCGCCAGGGCGAGGAGATCCTGGTAGTTCCGCCCGAGGAGGGGGAGCGACTCGATGTACTCGGCGGTGAAGCGCGACTGGGTCGTGGTCTCCTGGAGGTTGACGAGCGGCGCCGAGGCGCGCACCTCGACCTTTTCCCGGATCGCCGCCGATTCCTTCTGAAGGGTCACCTGCAGGAGGGTGCCCTGACCGGCGACCACCGCCACATCGGTGAGCGTGACTGGTGCGAAGCCGCTCAGGGTGACCGCGACGGCGTAGTCGTCGGCCGACGGCAGGCTCCCGATCTGGAACCTCCCGTCGACGTCGCTCACCCCCGCGCGCCCGATGATCGCCTGAGCGGCGCTCGACGCAATGAGCGTCACTCCCTCGAGCGGCCGTCCGTCCGGGTCGATGACGACCCCGCGGATGGCGCCGGTCGTCTGTGCCTGAATCGGAATCGGGAGGAGGGCGAGGAGGGCGCCGAGCACCAGACATCGAGGTCCAGGAACCCGCACGTCCATGTCCCCCCGCGAGTTGCAGCCCATTCTACATGGCGTCCCGGGCGCCTCCGGGTCGTGATCGAGCCCCGCCGTGCGGAGCGGTCCCCGCGCGGTGAAGCGCCCGCCCGCCGGGCAGGGATCCGTCGGAATGCCTTGACCCGAAAGGGGTTGTGTCCTATATTCATAGTCACTTGGAGAGTCAGGGGGCGCGATTGCGACGTGCGGTGAAAGTCCTACCCGTTCTCCTTGCGTTCACGCTGGCCGCGGCCGCCGCCGCACCGCCGGACCCTGTGGGGCTGCGACTCGGGACTCTCGCCCAGGCGGGCGCCGAGCGGCTCCCGTCGCCGCAGGCGATTGCCGAGGGCCCGGGCGGCATCCTGGCCGCTCTCGCCGGTGAGGAGACCTTCCCCGCCGCCTGCGCCACCCCGCTCCTTTTGACCTCGGACAAGGCCGATCCCTCCGGGGCTCTCCGGCAGTCGACCGCACTGTTGACGACGCCTCCCGTGCGCCCCGAGGAGCGGGTCGTCGCGACGCGCGACGGGCGCTTCGCCCTGCATGCACTGCTCGCTCCGGCGCGCGACGCGGGATCCGGCGCCGAATCGGTGGCCCGGTTCGCCGAGGGGTTGATGGCGGCACGCGCCTACCTCACCGGCACTCTCGGGTTCGCCGATCCTGCGCCGGGTCCGGAGCGGCTGGCAGTGCACCTCGTCCGGCTCGGGCACGGCGTGGAGGGGTACGCGGTTCCCGCCGGGGCCGGCGCGCGCGGCGCGGCTCCGTTCATGGTCCTCGATGCGGCACTCCCGGCCGATCGGATCATGCCGGCGGCGCTGCATCAATTGACCCATCTCGCGCTCTTCGATGCGGCCCGCTCGGAGGCCTGGTGGCAGGAGGCGACCGCCGCCTGGGTGACTCTCCTTGCGACCGGCGACCTCGAGGCGGAACGATCCGGGATCGCGGCGGCGCTCGCCTCCCCGGCCGAAGGGTTGGACGGCGACGGCGTCGCCGGGATGCCGGGCGCGGTCCTCTGGCCGCTCTTCCTCGCCGAGCGCACCGGCGATCCCGACGTGGTGCGCCAGATCTGGCTGGCGATGGCCGAGTCGGCAGTCGACCCGATCGAAGCGGCGGACCAGGTGCTGCGGCGCTCTTTCGACCTCGACGCGGCCGCGGCGCTGCGCGAGCGGGCGATCTGGAACCTCTACACCGGGACGCGCGCCGACGGCGCGCACTTCGCCGGCGCCCGCGCCATGCCCGAGGCTTCGGTCCTGAATCTCTCCGCGGCGCTTCCGATCACCCTCGGACCGATCGATTCGATCGAGCCGGCGGGCAGCCTGGCCTTCCGGCTCGCCTCCGATCACGCGCAGGGCTCGCTCCAGTTCGAGGCGCGCGGCGAGGGGGGGCGTCCGGCCGCCGACCTCCTGATCTACTACCCGGGCGAGACCCAGCCGGCCCTGGTGCCGGTGCCGTTCGACGGCGACACCGGCAAGGTGCTGATCCCGTGGGCCGACGCCCGCGAAGCCTACATCGTGCTGCGAAACGACGCCTTCGGCCCGCGTGCCGAGCCGACCCGGTTCGACGTGCGCCTCGGCCGGAATCCTCTGGCGCCGTTCGACCTCGCGGGATTCACCGCGACGCCGTTCGGGCGGACGGTCGGTCTCGAATGGACCACCGCCTCGGAAGAGGGGCTCCTGGGCTGGAATGTCCTGCGCGCGCCCGATCCTTCGGGCCCGTTCACGCGGATCAACGCCGTGGCGGTGCCGGCGCTCGGCGACGGCCGCAATGACACCGGGTATCTCTTCGTCGACGAGACCGCGCGTCCGGGAAAGCGCTACTACTACGCCCTCGAGGGCGTGACCGTCTCGGGTCTCGCGGCGCGCACGCACGTGACCAGCGCCCGGGTCGCCGCCCGCTGACGGCGGATCGGTCCCGCTAGTTCTTCCCGGCGGTCCCGCCCGAGCGGCGTGCCGCACCGAATCGGGTTCCGAAGAAGTCGCCGGGATTCCACGCGGGCCGCGCGTCGGCGGCGGCCACCCGCTCGACGAGATCCAGGTTGAGTCCGGCGCCCTTCGCCGCCGACGCGAAATCGAACGGCTGATCGATGCTGTCCTTCGGCGTGTGATAGAGGGTGGTCAGCCATGCGCGCGAACGCGCCAGGCCGTCGACGCCCGGAACCGTGCTCTTGCCGCCGTCGGTGAGGCAGACCGACGGAATTCCCCGCCGCACGAACGAATACTGATCGCTCCGAACGAAAAACGACTCCTCCGGCATCGGGTCGGGGCTCAGGAGATATCCCGCCGCGCGCGCCGCCGCTTCGACCGGGCCGCGCAGCGTCGAATGCTCCACGCCGAGCGCCACCACGTCGGCGATCGGGTACAGGATGCCGGGCGCGCCGTCGATGTTGACGTCGGCCACCACCTCCAGGTCGCGGATCGGGTGATGCGCCAGGTAGTCCGAGCCGAGAAGCCCCTTCTCCTCGCCGGTCACCACCGCGAACAGGATCGATCGCCGCGGCGCCGGACTCCGCCCGGCGAGGACGCGCGCGATCTCGAGGAGGGTCGCGACTCCCGAGGCGTTGTCGTAGGCGCCGTGGCAGACCGGGTCCCCGTCGACCGGCGGGCAGAGACCGAGATGGTCGAGGTGCGCCGTGACCACGACCGCCTCCGCCGCGAGGCGGGCGTCCGACCCGGGCAGGAGAGCGAGGATGTTGACGCTTTCGAAAGCGGCGTGCCGCGAGGTCACACGGAGTCTCGCGGTCACCGGAAGGTCGAACACCGGCGGGCTGCCGGCGCGCGCGGCGGCGTAGATCTCCTCGGGGGTCTGCGGAGCGCCGGCGAAC
>DATKFL010000375.1:0-3305 GCA_035511355.1 Dongiaceae bacterium | reverse complement strand
CATCCCGACGACGAGAACACCCGCCTCATCGCCTGCATGGCGAACGGCCGGCTCGCCGACACCGCGTATCTCTCGATGACCCGCGGCGACGGCGGCCAGAACCTGATCGGTTCGGAGATCGGCGAGCAGCTCGGCATCATCCGCTCGCAGGAGCTGCTCGCGGCGCGGCGCATCGACGGCGGCCGGCAGTTCTTCACGCGCGCCATCGATTTCGGCTTCTCGAAGAGCCCGGAAGAGACCCTCCGGATCTGGGATGGCGACACGGTCCTCTCCGACACGGTCCGGGTCTTCCGCGCCTTCCAGCCGGACGTGGTCATCACCCGATTCCCATCGAACGACAGCGACACGCACGGGCATCACACGACGTCGGCGCGCATGGCGGCCGCCGCGTTCACCGCCGCCTCCGACCCGAAGCGTTTCCCCGACCAGGTCGCCGCGCTCGGCGTCTTCAAGCCGAAGCGGCTCCTCTGGAACACCTCGCGCTGGTTCTACGACAAGCCGGAGGAGTTCAAGCCGGAGACGCTCCTGGGAGTCGATGTCGGCGGCTTCAGCCCGCTCCTCGGCGAGTCGTACCCGGAACTGGCGGCGCGCAGCCGCAGCATGCATCGGAGCCAGGGGTTCGGCTCGGGCGGACAGCGCGGCGAGGTGATCGAGTATCTGCAGCTCGTCGACGGCGAGCCGGCGTCGAAGGATCTCTTCGAGGGGATCGACACGACCTGGGGCCGGGTCCCGGGCGGCAAGCCGGTCGGCGACCTCCTGGCGAAGGCGACTCGGGACTTCCGACCCGAAGACCCGTCGGCCGTCGTGCCGACGCTTCTCGAAGCGCGCGCGAAACTGGCGGCGCTCCCGGCGGGACGCTGGACCACCACGAAGAAGGCCGACCTCGATCGGATCATCGGCGCCTGCCTGGGCCTCTTCCTCGAGGCGTCGGCCGGGTCGCCGACCGCCGCCCCGGGCGAGACGATGAAGATCGATCTCGAGGCGGCGAACCGGTCGCCGCTCGCGGTGACGATCAAGGGGGCGCGCGTCATCCCCGGTGGTCCCGCCGCCGGATTGCAGGCTTCGAGCTATTCCGCCGCCGGCGCTGCTGCCGCGCCGGCCGCCGCGCTCGGCTCGGCCGCCTGGGACGAACCGCTCAAGGAGCGCCAGTCGGTGAAGAAGACAGTCGACGCGGCTCTCCCCGAGGGGACGGCGCTCTCGAGCCCCTACTGGCTGCGCGACCGCGGGAAGCCGGGCGTCTTCCGGGTCGACGATGCCGCGTTCATCGGTCTCCCCGAGAACCCGCCGGCGCTGGTGGCGAGCTTCGACCTCGACGTCGCCGGCACCCGCATCGCGCTCGAACGACCGGTGGTCTTCAAGTGGACCGACCCGGCGCGCGGCGAGCGCTACCGGCCATTCGAGGTGGTCCCCGCGGTGGCGGTGGCGATCGAGGGCAGCGTCTTCGTCCTGCCGCCCGACAAGCCGACGCACGCGGTCACGGTGCGCCTGCGCGCCGGTCGCGCCGGGGTCGAGGGGACGGTGAGCCTCGAGGCACCCGAGGGCTGGAGCGCATCGCCGGCATCGCGTCCTTTCTCGATCGCGGCGCGCGACGCGGAGACCACCGCGACCTTCACGCTCACGCCGCCGGCGGCGCCGTCGTCCGGGACCTTGAAGGCAGTGGCGACCCTGGGAGGCCGGCGATACGACCGCGGCCTCGCCCACCTCGAATACGACCACATCCCGACGCAGGTGGTGACCCCGCCGGCCGAGGCGCGCGTCGTGCGCGCCGACCTGAAGCGGCGCGGTCAGAAGATCGCCTACGTGCAGGGAGCCGGCGACTCGGTGCCGGCCGGGCTCGTGGAAATCGGCTACGACGTCACGACCCTCACCCAGGACGAGCTCACCCCCGAGCGGCTCCGCGGCTTCGACGCGGTCGTTCTCGGCGTGCGCGCCTGCAACACCCTCGACCGGATCCGATTCGCGCAGCCGGCCCTGTTCGACTACGTCCGCGGCGGCGGGACGCTCATCGTCCAATACACCACCGGTCACGAGCTCAGGGTCGACCAGGTCGCGCCGCTGCCGCTCAAGATCTCGCGCGACCGGGTCACCGAGGAGACCGCCGAGGTGCGCTTCCTCGCGCCCGATCATCCGGCGCTGAACGTGCCGAACAAGATCACGGCGGCCGACTTCGACGGCTGGGTGCAGGAGCGCGGACTTTACTTCGCCGACTCCTGGGATCCCGGGTTCACCCCGATCCTGTCCAGCCACGATGTCGACGAGCCGGCGCGCGACGGCGGTCTCCTGGTGGCGAAGGTGGGCGACGGATACTTCGTCTACACCGGCTACGCGTTCTTCCGCCAGTTCCCGGCAGGCGTGCCCGGCGCCTACCGCCTGTTCGCCAACCTGATCGCCCTGGGGAACTGAGCGCGTGAATCCCGGTTCGGAGCCCGAAGCGCCGCCGCCCTTCCTCGGATCCTGGGGAGCGGTCTACGCCGCGGTCCTCGCATGGCTCGGCCTGCTCGTGGCGGGCTTTCGCCTGCTGACGCGCTGGCTGGCGTGAGACGGGATCCGAAGTGAACTGGCTCGATCTGGTTGTCCTCGCCGGGACCCTCGCGACGATCGCGATCTACGGCGCCTGGAAGACGCGCCGCAACCGCGACCTCGAGGCGTACGTCGGCGGGAGCCACTCGCTCCGATGGGGGACGATCGGACTGTCGGTCATGGCAACCCAGGCGAGCGCCGTGACCTTCCTGTCGACCCCGGGGTTCGGCTACGAGCGCGGCATGGATTTCGTGCAGAACTACCTCGGCCTGCCGATCGCCCTGGTCGTCGTGTCGGCCTTTTTCATCCCGGTGTACTACCGCGCGCGCGTCTACACCGCCTACGAGTATCTCGAGCGCCGCTTCGATCTGAAGACCAGGCTCCTGGGGGCGATCCTGTTTCTCGTGCAGCGCGGGCTGGCGGCGGGGATCACCATCTACGCGCCCGCGATCATCGTCTCCACCCTGCTCGGCTGGAACCTGAACCTCACCATCCTGATCAGCGGCCTCGTGGTCGTCGGCTACACGGTCGCCGGAGGCTCGCGCGCCGTCAGCCTGACCCAGAGGCACCAGATGGGGGTGATCCTGATCGGCATGGCGGCGGCGTTCGGGCTGATCCTCGCGCGGCTGTCACGGGAGATCCCGGCCGGAACCATCCTCCCGCTGGCCGGGCGACTGGGCCACATGGAGGTGATCAACTTCTCGCTCGACTACAGCCGGCGATACACCTTCTGGTCGGGCATCTGCGGCGGGTTCTTCTTGGCGTTGTCGTACTTCGGGACCGAC
>DATKFL010000374.1:0-10837 GCA_035511355.1 Dongiaceae bacterium | reverse complement strand
GCCGCCGCGAGCGCGGCGAAGGCGGTGATCGACTTCACTTGATTCCCAGGGCCTGCAGCCGCCGGTCGATCGCCGCGAGCGTCCCCGACGCGAACCGCGACCAGGCCTCCTGGCGTTTCGCGAGCGTTTCCTTGAGCGACGTCACCGCCTGACGCTGCGGCTCGGTCGGCGCGGCGTCGGCCGATTCGAGATCGGCGGCGATCGCGGCCAGCTGCCGGTTCACCGCGACCGGCCTGGCGTTCTCCGGGCCGCGCGCGTTCTCCAGTTCGATCAGCGCTTTCTCGATGCGCGACTTCTCGGCCGCCGCGCGCAGGTCGGCCTTGGCTCCGTCGAGGCGCGCCTTGGCGGCGGTCTCGGCGGCTTCCTGGGTCGCCGAGCGGGCCAGCGCCTCCTCGACCTCGCGCTGGAAGAGGAGCAGCGCCTCGAGCGCCCCCGGCGCGACCCGGGCGCGCGGGTCGAGGCCGACGACCAGCGTCGCGGTGCGGGTGACTCCGCCGACCACCAGCCGCACCTCGTACTTTCCCGGCAGGACGAAAGCGCCCGACGGCTGCAGCGGCGTCGGCTGGCCCGGCACGGCCGACATGCTGTACTCCGGTTCGATCACCTGGGGCATCGGGTACTTGAGATCCCAGATGAAGCGGTTGTGCCCGGGGTGGGTGGTCGGCCGCGGCGCGGGGGCGAGCCAGACGTCGTCGAAGTAGATCGTCTCGGTCGGCCGGGCCGGCGTCGCCGTGCTCACGAAGCGGTTCACCAGCGCCCCGTCGGCGGCGTGAACTTCGATCGTCACTTCCTTCGCCCCGCTCTGCGGCAGGAGGTAGTCGATCACCGCGCCGACCGGCGGGTTCTCGCCGTGCGGCTCGTCGGGCGGCAGCGGCGTGTCGCGGTTCATGTTGGCGCGCAGGCGGAGCGCGGCGCGCGGGTTCAGGAGACGCGGCGCCTCGTCCGGCGCCGCCGATCCCGCCTGGCGCAGCGGCTCGAGGTCGTCGAGGACCCAGATCGCCCGTCCCTGGGTCGCCGCCACCAGGTCGCCCCGCTGCACCAGGAGGTCGTTGATCTCGACCGACGGGAGATTGCGCTGGAGAGTCTGCCAGGTCGCGCCGTCGTCGAACGAGACCTGCACGCCGCGGCTCGTCCCGGCATACAGCAGACCGGCCCGTTCCGGGTCCTGCCGCAGCACGCCGACCCAGGCGCCGGCGGGAAGGCCGCCGGCGATCATCGTCCAGGTGGCGCCGTAGTCGGTCGTGCGCCAGGCATAGGGGGCGAGATCGTCGTGCCGGTGCCGGTCGCCCGCGACATAGGCGACGGCGGGGTCGGAAGGCGACGGGTCGATGGTGTTCACCCGCGTCCAGTCGGTGAGGCCGGGTGGAGTGACATCGCTCCAACTGCGCCCGGCGTCCCGCGTCAGCTGCACGCGGCCGTTGTCGGTGCCGATCCAGATCACTCCGTCCGCCGCCGGCGAGGGCGCGATCGTCCAGATGACGCCGAAGCCGCAGGCGGTGGCGCGTTCGACCGGCACTTCGCCGTCGCACTCCTTCGCGCCGGCCACGGCACCGGTCAGGTCGGGGCTGATCGTCTTCCAGGACTGGCCGTGGTCATCCGACCGGAAGAGAACCTGCGCCCCCTGGTAGATGGCGTGCGGCGGTCGCTTCGAGACCGCGGTCGGCGTGATCCAGCCGTAGCGGTTGAGCACCTCGGTCGGCCGCTCGCCGTAGGTCGAGATCGGCCAGGGCGAGACGTTCTGCACCTGGCCGTCGCGCTCGTCGAAGCGGGAGAGCCGCCCGCCGAGGCCGGCGCCGTAGGCGATCGACGGATCGTCCGGGTCGGGGAAGACACCGTCGCGCTCGTCGCCGCCGACCGGCGCCCACTCGCGCAGGGTGATCTGCCCGTAGTCGCTGCGCGAGGCGATCGAGACCGTGCCGCTGTCCTGCTGGCCGCTGTAGATCCGGTACGGCTCCTGATCGTCGGCGGCGAGGCGGTAGAACTGGCCGGTCGGCTGGTTGTACCAGGATGACCAGGTGTCGCCGCCGTTGAGCGTCACGACCGCCCCCTGATCGGCCGCGACGATCATGCGCCGCGGATTCTTCGGGTCGATCCACAACTGGTGATAGTCGTCGCCCCCCGGCGCGCCCTTCATGACGACGAAGGTGCGGCCGCCGTCCTTCGAGCGGCGCAGGCCGCGCCCCGCCGCCCAGACGACGTCGGGGTCGGTGGGATCGATGCTGAGGCTGTTCATGTACGACCCGGCGAGCGCGGTGTCGGCGTTGACCCGGGTCCAGGAGTCGCCGCCGTCGTCCGATCGGAAGATGCCGCCGGCCCGCGCGGCCGCGTCGATGCCGGCGTAGACCCGCAACCCGCCTGCGGTCTTCGCCGCCGCCAGCGAAATCCGCCCGACGCCGCCTGCCGGCAGCCCCTTCGTGCCGACCGGCGTCCAGTGTTTGCCGCCGTCGATCGAGCGGACGATGCCGCTTCCCGGGCCGACCGGCGGTTGGAAGTAGTCGAGCCAGGGATGCCGGCGCACCTGCCAGAGCGACGCGAACAGCCGGTCGGGGTTCGAAGGATCCTGGGCGACGTCGGCCGCGCCGACGTCGGGCCCGCGGTCGAGGACGTGCGTCCAGGTGGCGCCGCCGTCGGCGGTGCGATACAGGCCGCGCTCCGGGTTGGGCTGGAAGAGATGCCCGAGCGCCGCGACCACCGCCACCTTCGCATCGCGCGGGTCGACCCAGACCCGTCCGATGTGGCGGGTCGCTTCGAGACCGGCCGCCTTCCAGGTGGCGCCGCCGTCGGTCGACCGATAGACGCCGTCCCCCGAGACCACGTCGTAGCGCGCGTGGATCTGCCCGGTGCCGACCCAGATCACCCTGGGGTCGCTCGCCGCCACCGCGAAGGCGCCGATCGAGGCGCTTCCCTGGCCCGCGAAGATCGGCTTCCAGGTGGCCCCGGCGTCCGGGCTCTTCCAGAGACCGCCCGCCGCGGCGCCGAAGTAAAAGGATGCGGGGTCGTCGGGCGCCCCCTGCGCCATCGTCGCCCAGCCGCCGCGATGCGGCCCCAGGAGCCGCCAGCGCATGCCCGCATAGGCGTTCTCCGGGAGCGCGGTGCGGATCGTGCCCACCACCGCCGCGGCGCCGAGGGCGCCCAGCACGGCGAGCGCGAGCGTCAGGTTCACGACGGGGCGCATCCGCGCATGCTACCACCGGGTCGGCGAGCCACGACCGACCGGCGTCGCGATCACGAATGCGGGATCAGATTCCGCCGCGCAATCGCCGCCGCGCCGCCTTGAATCCGCTCCCGCCGGACAGCAGATTCTTCCGGGTTGGAGTGTGGCCAATCGATGGGTGTGATCGGACGGTACGAGATCGAGTCCCTGCTCGGCAAAGGCGCCATGGGAGTGGTGTTCCTGGCGCACGACCCGCACCTCGGGCGCCAGGTGGCGCTCAAGACCTACCAGATGCCGGACGGCATCTCGGAGGAGCGGGCGCGCGAGTTCCAGGAGCGTCTCCTGCGCGAGGCGCACGCCGCCGCGCGGCTGTCGCACCCGAACATCGTCACCGTGCACGACGTCGGCATCGATCCGGACCGCGGCTTCCCGTACATCGTCTTCGAGTACGTCGAAGGGCCGTCGCTCAAGGACCTGCTCGACGGCCGCTCGCGGCTGTCGCCGGACCTGGCGCTGCGCTTCGGCGACGGGCTCGCGGCGGCGCTGACGGCGGCGCACCGCGCCGGGGTGGTGCACCGCGACATCAAGCCGGCCAATCTCCTGGTGCGCCGCGAGGACGGCGTCGTCAAGATCACCGACTTCGGGGTGGCGCGCCTGGCGGCGTCGGAGCTGACCCGCACCGGGGCGCTGGTCGGCTCGCCGGCCTACATGTCGCCGGAGCAGATCCGCGGCGGCGCCGTCGACGCGCGCAGCGATCTCTTCTCGCTGGCGGTCGTGCTGTACGAGATGCTCACCTCCAAGCGGCCGTTCGGCGGCGAGGATCTGCCGGCGGTCGCCTACGCCGTCGCGCACGAGACGCCGGTTCCGGTGACCCAGCAGGTGGACGACCTGCCGCCGCTCCTCGACGCCTTCTTCGACCGCGCCCTCGCCAAGGATCCCGACAAGCGCTTCCCGGACGGCGAGTCGTTCCGCAAGGCGCTCGCCCAGGCCGCCGCATCGAGCGCGATCCTCGGGTCGGCCGCCTCCTCGACCCCCGGCGCGAAACGGGGCCGGGCCACGCGCGCCGCCGCGGCCGCCCGGAAGGTCGCCCAGCGCGCCGCCGCCGAGGCCGCCGCCGGCGCGGCTGACGACGCCGACGCCCCGGGCGTCGACACCGACGCCCCGATGCCGCCGCCGACCGGGGCTGCGGGCCTGTTCGCGCACAAGGGGCTGGTCGCGATCGTCGTCTTTTTCCTCCTGACGGTGATCGGCGTGCCGGTCCTGTTCGCGACCCGAGGCGCCTCGCTCAAGCTGGAGGCGAAGAGCGGACTCGAGTCGGGGGCGCTGATCCTGAAGGTCGACGGCAAGCCGGTCTTCGAGCGGCGCCTCGCGGCGCCGCACCAGGAGGGGATCGACCACCTCCTCGGGCGCAACCAGGAAGCGTTCGAAGCGTGGCTCAAGGTGCCGTCGGGAAAGCACGCCCTCGAAGCGGAGGTCGAGCCCGAAGGCGGCGGCGAACCGATGCGCGATCTCGTAGTGCTCGAACTGGCCCCGGGCGAAAGCCGCACGCTGCGGCTGACGCTCAAGCGCGGGCTCGGACGCCCGGTGCAGATGAAAGTCGACTGAAACCTCGCCGCCCGCCCGGCGGCCGCAAGGAGAGACGATGAGCGACGACAAGCACGACGACGTGTCGGAGACAGTCCTCGATCCCTCGCAGGCGCCGAAGCGCGGCAAGGCGGGGCTCGTCCCGCCCGGCACCGGCATCTACCTGCGCATCGAGGAGGGGCCGGACCAGGGGAAGGTGTTCGAGCTCTCCGCCGGCGGGGTCTACACCATCGGGCGCGAGGGGACCGACATCCCGCTCGACGACAGCAAGGTGTCGCGCAAGCACGCCGAGCTCGGGCTGTACGGCCCGGAGGCGTGGATCGTGCGCGACCTGCACTCGACCAACGGCACCAGCCTCAACGGCCGCCGCGTCGACGACCGCGCCAACCTGAAGCACTGGGACCTGATCAAGATCGGCGATACGCGCATGCGGTTCGCCATCGTCGAGAAGGCCGTCAAGGTCGCCTAGAACAAGCCGATGAAACCGATCCACCCCTTCCGCCGCACGGCGGCGGCGACGGCCCTCTTCGCCCTGGCCGCGATCGGCGCCTTTCCGGCGTCGAGCGACGCGCTGGCGCCGGTCTACATCCCCGCCGGGGTGGCCGACGAGAAGGCCAGCGTCGCCTGCGTGCGCACGCCGGAGGGCGGGGTCGAGGCGATCGATCTGGCGCGCGGCCGGACGCTGTTCGTCGCCGCGCCGCCGGCGCGACCCCTCCTGATCGCGTCGGGGGTCGCCTACCTCCTGGAGGAGCGTCCCGGACGGGCGCTGCAGATGGCGCTGTACGACGTCGCCCGCGGCCGGCTCCTGAGGACGATCGACCTCGCGGCGCTGGCGCTGCCGGCCTGGGCCTCGATCGCCGGTGCCGCCGGCGGGCGCGAGTGGACCCTCTTCGACGCCGAGGCGCGGCTCGATCTCGATCGCCTGACCCTGGTCTACCAGGCGCGACGGATGCGCGCCTACGGTTCGCGCCCACCGGAAGCGATCGATGAGGTGGCGGGCGCCGCGGAGGTGATCCTCGACTCGGGGCGGGTGCTGCGTGCGGCCGCCGCGCGCTTCGATCGGCCGCCGCTCGCGCAGCCGGTGCCGCCGGCGGTCGGCGCGCGCTGGCTCGCGGTGCACGCGCGCCGGGCCGACGCCACCCTGATGCTCGGCGGACCGCCGGCGAACGCAGAGGGACTCCTGGTGGAGGCGGATGACAGCCTCGTCGGTTTCCGCTTCGCCGAGGACGCCACCGTCGTCCTGGCGCAGCGCTTCAGCGCCGCCGCGGCCCCGCTCGGCGCGCCGCTGCGGCTCGACCACGGGGTGCAGACCGACGCCCTCTGGCTGACGCTCGATCGAAACCATCTGCTGTTGCGACGCGCGCAGGACCAGGCGCGCTACGATCTCTACGACCTCGCCACCGGCGCCCCGGTCGACCTGCTCGAGCGTCCCGTCGACGTGGCGGTGGTGGGGGACCACCTCCTGTTCACCTCGTGGCGCGACGACGGTCGGCTGGTTCTCGAATCCCGTCGCCCGGGAGCCCGGCATCGCGACTGGCGCCGGGTGGTGCGCCTTCCCGACCCGCCGCCCGGGCCGCCCATTCCCTAGGAGCCTGCCTCGCGGGTCGATCGCCGCAGAGGCCGCCTGCCGGGGGCCCGATCCTCGCCATCCGCCCGGGTTCTTTGCTATCCTCAAAGCCTTGGCGGAGAGCATGATCGTCGCGAACACCCTCAAGACGCGCATCGAAGAGGCGGCACGCATCCGCGTCGTGCGCAAGGCCGAGTTCCAGATGGGGGACCGGCTCCTGATCGAGACGCGCAACTCCTCGTACACGATCACCAGCCTCGGGAACGGCCTCATCCGGGTCGAGGGGGGCTGGTTCGACCGCAAGGGGCTCGGGCCGGTGACCACCACGATCACCGGATGCACCTGGGGTGGCACCGCCATCCACTCCGACATCGCCGCCGGCGACGGCCTCTTCCTCGAGTTCGGCAACCGCGTCGTCACCACCCGCATCCGCCGCTTCCATCACATCCCGGCCCGCCCCTCGGATTCGGTGCATTAGCCCGGACGGGCGCCTGGCGTCGCCGGCCCGCGGGCCGGCCGCCGCGCCCCGGCGCGCCTCCCCGACAGCCACCCCTTGACCCCGGAGCCCCGGGGCGCGGAAGATCGTCGGCACACGAGCCGGCCGGTCTCTGGAGGAGGGTGCCATGCGGTTCCCGATCGCCACAGCTCTCTTGCTGCTCGTCGTGGCCGCGTCGGCGTCGGCGGCGCATGCCGGAGGCGACCTCGCGGTCGTGAACGGCACGGTCGCCGACTACGATGGGCGGCCGCTCCCGGATGCAGCGGTGACGCTGACGGGGACCGGCGTGCGCCCCATGACGATCAAGACCAACACCGACGGGTCGTACCGCTTCTGGGGCGTGCGCCCGAAGCCCGGCTACTCGATCACGGCCTCGCACCCCCGGTACCGGACGGTCGTCTACGACGGGCTCGACATCGACATCTCGCAACGACGGGTCGTGCGGTTCCGGCTGAAGACGCCGGAGCAGCGTGAGGCGGTCCTGCTCCTGTCGAAGGATCCGTTTCCGTACGAGGCGCTGGCGGAGGCATTCAGCGAGGGCCTCGGAGTGCCGACCCGACGCATCGACCTCGACCAGGAACCCGATCCGGCCGAGGCGGTGCGCCGCGTCGCCGCCGAGAAGCCGAACGTCATCCTCTCCGCCGGACTCCTGGCGGGGAGGCTGGTGCGCAGCGAAGTGCACGACATCCCCTCGATCCTGACCCTCATCGACGACCCGAGGCGCTACGACCTGATCACCCCGAACAACTGCTTCCTGTCGACCAACCCGGACGCCAAGGCCGTGATCGAGCGGGTTGCCGATCTCCTTCCGGCGGTGCGGCGCATCGGCCTCATCTACGACGCGGAGAAGTCGGAGCTGGTGGCGCGCGACCTCGCCGACGCGGCCCGGGCGCGCGGCCTCGCGGTCGAGCTGCGCCCCTGCTACGTGCCGTCGCAGGTGGGGCGGATGCTCGAGCAGATGAACGGGACGATCGACGCGCTGGTCGTGCCGTACGACCGGCTCTCGGTCACGCCCGGCGCGCTCGACGCGATGATCGGCTGGGCGCACCGCCAGCGGATGCCGCTGGTCGCGCCGCAGGCCGACTGGGTCGAGGGGGGCGCCCTCCTGTCGTTCGGCGTGCCCCCGGCGCGGCTCGGCGAGCAGGCGCGCGCCATGGCGCGGAGGCTTCTCGATCAGACGGAGCATCCCGCCGATCTCGGCCTGCAGGTCGCGGCGCACCCGATCCTCGCCGTGAACCGCGCGACCGCGAGCGACCTCGGCCTGACGTTGCCGATCGAGCCGTAGTGGAGCAGGAGCCGTCGCTTCTCCGGGCGGTCGGGGTCGCCGGGCTCGCCGCCAGCATCGTCAACGTCACGATCGGCGGCGGCATCTTCCGTCTGCCCGCGCTGGTCGCCGGAAGCCTGCACGCGCAGGCGCCGCTCGCCTTCGTCATCTGCGGCGGCGCGATGGGGCTCATCGTCTACTGCTTCGCCGAGGCGGGGAAGCGGGTCGAGCTGACCGGCGGCCCGTACGCCTACGTCGAAGTCGCGTTCGGCCCGTTCGCCGGGTATCTCGCCGGCGTGCTGGTCTGGCTCCTCGGATGCTTCGCGGTGGCGGCGGTCGCGACGGTGCTCGCCGATTCGGTCGCGGCGCTGGTCCCGGCTCTCGCGGGGCCGGCGGCGCGCGCCGCGCTCCTGGTCGGCACCTTCGCCCTGTTCACCCTGGTCAACATCGCCGGCGTCCGGCAGGGGACGCGGCTCAACGCGATCGCGACGGTGGCGAAGCTCGTGCCGCTCCTGATGTTGATCGGCGCCGGGATGTTCGTGGTGCGACCGGAGCACCTCGCCTGGACCGAGCCGGTGGGGGCCGGGACGATGGCGCGCGCGTCGATCCTCCTGATCTTCGCCTACAGCGGGGTGGAGAGCGCGCTCGTCCCGAGCGGCGAGATCAAGGATGTCCGGCGCACCGTGCCGCGCGCCATCCTCGTGGCGATGCTGGCGATCACCGGCCTCTACCTGGCCCTGCAGATCGTCGCGCAGGGGGTCCTGGGCGCCGACCTCGCCGGCGAGACGACGCCCCTCGCCGCCGCCGCGACCCGCGTCTTCGGGCCCTGGGGCGGGACGCTTCTCCTGGTCGGATCGATCGTCTCGATGTTCGGTTACGTGAGCGGGATGACCCTGGCGGTGCCGCGCTGCCTGTACGCCTTTGCGCGCGACGGCATCCTGCCGCCGGTGTTCGGGCGCGTGCACCCGCGCTTCCGCACGCCGCACGTCGCCATCGCGACCCAGAGCGGTCTGGTCTGCCTGCTCGCGATCACCAGCGGCTTCGAGCGGCTGGCGATCCTGGCGAACCTGGTGACGCTCCTGCTCTATGCGGGGTGCTGCCTTGCGGCGCGGCAGCTGGCGCAGCGCGACAGCGCGGCGGGGGCCGGCGCATTGCGGGTGAGCCTGGTCGCGCTCGCCGCCTGCGCGGTCATCGGCTGGATGCTGACCAGCATCACCTGGCCGGAGTGGCGGGTGACCTTCGCGATGCTGGCGGCGGCGAGCCTGCTCTACGCCGTCACTTCGCGAACCCGCGCCGCCAGTTCTCGTGCACGATGATGCCGCTCAGGAGCTCGTCGCTCTCGCTCGACTGCACCACCAGGAAACGGCTGCCGTCGGGCGAGACGTCGAACCCCGGCGCCCAGCCCTGGATGAGCGGCCAGCCGAGCGGCTTGCGTGACAGGACGAGGCGCGGCGCGCTCAGCCGCGGCTCCGGACCGGACGCGACCTCCACCTCCATGATGTCGTCACCGCGAACGTAGTAGAGCCGGTCCCCCTTCGGGGACCAGCGCGCCCACATCCCGCCGTCCTTCGATACCTGCCACTTCCCCTCGCCGTCGGGGAAGCGCCGGAGATAGACCTCGTAGTTGTCGCCGGTCTCGTCCGAGGTGTAGGCGAGGTAGCGCCCGTCGGGCGAGATGCGCGGCCAGCCTTCGTCCGCCGCGGTGGCCACGAGCGTCACCGGCTCCGAGTCTCCTCTGGTGTCGCGATAGAACAGGTCCCAGTTGGTGGTCTTCCCGTACCGGGCGAACGCCAGGTAGCGGCCGTCGGGGGAGTAGGACGGTGACCAGCCGATGCCCATCTCCACCGCCGCGCCGCTGCCGTCGGCCGGTCGCAACTTCAGCGTCTGGGCATTGCTGGTCCCTTCGCTGTAGAGCAGGCGCTTGCCGTCGAGCGACCAGGCTTCGATGCTGTACGGCACCTTCCCCGCCTGCAGGCGCGTCCGGGTGCCGCGTTCGGTGTCGAAGATGTAGATGTCGGTCTCTTCGTTCTCGGCCGCGGCGATCGCCACCGATCGCCCGTCGGGCGAGAGCTGTGGGAAGGGCCACTGCGCCTGCGGCTCGCCGATCGTGCCGACGGTCGCGCCCTTGCGGTCGAGCCAGACCAGCTGGGTTCGCCGCGACTGGCGCCCCTTGACGTGCACCAGCGTGCCGTCGTTCGACACGCTCGGCACGTCGCCGTCCGGCGCCACCAGGAAGGCCGGCCCGGTGACTTCGTGGCTCGCCAGCGAGAACGGCAGCGCCCAGATGCCGGCGTTCGCCGGGTGGCGGTGGAACAGGATGTAGCCGGCCGGATCAAAGGCCGGGAACCAGATGTCCTGGTCGGCGGCGAGGGCGAGGATCTCCTTCCGTTTCCCCTTGTCCCAGAGCACCAGCCGGCTCGGTCGGCCGTCCGTGAGATGCGGCGCGAACAGCACCGAGTTGTCCGGAAGACAGAACGGATCGTGCAGGTCGCTTTCGGTCGCCTCGTCGAGGGGGATGTGCGGCGTCAGGTCGCCTCCCATGGCCGCGACCCGCACGATGCCCCCCTCGCCGCTGGCGAACAGGATGTTCCCGTCCGGGCACCAGGATCCACCACCCCCGCCGGCGAGTCCGTGCAGGTCGGCCACGGCGCTCGAAGCGCCGCCCCCCGCGGGAACCTTCCAGAGCTTGCCCGCCGCGGCGTAGCCGACGAAGGCGCTGTCGGGGGACCAGAAGAGGATCTGCGGCGGCGCGGTCGTCTCGACCGCGACCGC
>DATKFL010000373.1:0-8897 GCA_035511355.1 Dongiaceae bacterium | reverse complement strand
CGCGCGAAGTCTTCCTCGAGCTGGTCCTGAAGTCGCACGAGTTCCGCGTCTTCGTCTTCGACTTCCTGTCGCAGCGGATGGCGCACCTGATGGCGCTCATCGACGACGTCGCCTTCCGGCGGGTGGATCAGCGCCTGGCCTCGCGGCTCCTGCAGTCGGAAGAGCCGATCGCGGCGACCCACCAGATGCTGGCCGACGAGCTGGGGACGACGCGCGAAGTCGTGAGCCGCACCCTCGAGTCATTCCAGGAGTCGGGAATCTTGAAGCTGGGGCGGAAGCGGATCGAGATCCTCGATCGGGATGCGCTGTCGAGGGTGCACGGCGACGACGCGCGGTAGGGATCCGGGTCGGTCCGCCGACGCCGGGAGGAGTGGAGGCGCCACTGCGGCGCGTGGCGCCTCCGGATAGCCACCCCCGGCCCACGATCGGCGGTCAGCTCATGAACGCCACCGCGGCTCCCGGAGGGCGGCCCCCTCCAGCGGGTCGATTGGTGCCGACTCCGATGGAGGGACGTTAGACCCGCCGTGCCCTCGTTTCTGTGACCGCCGTCACCGTGTCGTCGTTTTTTTGATCGCCTCGATCTGGTCCATGATGCGGTTCATCTCGACCATCGCCGCCTGGAACGGGGCCGACGTCGTCATGTCGACGCCGGCGTCCTTGAGCAGGTCGACGGCGTAGCGCGACGAGCCGGAGGACAGCATCTTGAGGTAGGCGTCGCGCGCCTTCGTCGACCCCTTCCCCGCCGCCGCCTCGTCGAGAATCCCCTTCGCGAGCGACGCCGAGGCGATCACGCTGGTGGCGTACTGGTAGACGTAGAAGTTGTAGTGGAAGTGCGTGATGTAGGCCCACTCGACGCCGTACAGGTCGTCGACCTTGCAGACCCCCTTCGCGTCGCCGTAGTACTCCTTCACCAGCGTCCGGTAGAGGTCGGTCAGGCGCTGCCCGGTGAGCGGCTCCCCCTTCTCGGCCAGCTCGTGGATGCTCAGCTCGAACTCCGCGAACATGGTCTGGCGGAACAGCGTCGTGCGCAGCGCTTCGAGCCGCGTGCTGAGGATGAAGAGCCGCGCCTCGGGATCCTTCGTCTGCCTCAGCATGGAGTCGGTGAGGAGCGCCTGGTTGAGGGTCGATGCGACTTCGGCCACGAAGATCGGGTAGCCGGCGCTGACGTAGGGCTGGTTCGTGCTCGACAGGTAGGTGTGCATCGAGTGACCCGACTCGTGCGCCAGGGTCGAGACATCGTCGAACAGTCCGTTGAAGTTCATCAACTGGTACGGGTGCACGCCGTAGACCCCGGTGCTGTAGGCGCCGGATCGCTTGCCGGGCGTCGGCATCCAGTCGATCCAGCGCTCGTCGAAGGATCGCTTCAGCGCCGCGGCGTAGGCCGGGCCGAGCGGCCTGGTCGCCGCCAGCACGATCGCCTGGGCCTCCTCGGGCGTGTAGTGCATCTCGACGCTCCTGGTGATCGGCGCGTACAGGTCCTCGTACTGCAGCGTGTCGAGGCCCATGAGGCGCCGGCGCAGATCGAGATAGCGGTGCAGCACCGGCAGGTTGGCGCGCACGTCCTTGACGAGCTGGGTGTAGACCGTCGTCGGCACGTTCGGCTGGAAGGTCGCCGCCGCCACGCACGAGTCGTAGTGGTGCACCTCCTTCTCGAAGACGTGGCTGCGCACCGTGGCGTTGAGCGCCGCGCCGATCGTGCCGGTGTACTTCGCGAGCGCGCCGAAGAAGGTCTTGAAGGTGGCGATCCGGTCCTCGCGCACCGGCGAGGTGCGCTCGGCGGCGTAGGTCTCCACGTCGAGCCGCACCTTGGTGCCGTCCTTGCGGGTCATTTCGGGGAACGGGAACTCGGCGTTGCCGAACAGGCTGCTGATCTCGTATCCCGCGCTCTCGAGGTCGCCGGCCTTGGCGATGATCTCCTCCTCGGAGGCGGTGCGGGTGTGCGGCGCGAAGCGCACGATGTCGTCGAGGTGGTGCGCGTACGGCTTGAGGCGCGCGTCCTGGGCCACGAACGACCTGACCTTCTCCTGGCCGACCGCCAGGAGCTCCGGGTCCACGTAGGCCGTGACCGCGCCGAGCTGCACGCCGAGCTGGCGCGCCGCCGCGATCATCGCGGTGCAGGTCTGATCGCGGGTGTCCTCGTCGTTGCGCATGCTGGCGTAGACCGTCACCCGACGCACCGCCTGCTCGACCCTGGAGATCGCCTCGGCCGCGGTGAACAGCGCGTCGGCCGAGTTCCCCAGGGTCCCCTGGAAGCGCGCCAGCCCGGGGATCTGCGCCGCCGCCTCGTCCTTCGCCTTCTTCCAGGCGTCGTCCGACGGGAAGATGTCGGCGGTGTTCCATTTCAGCTTGTCGGCGACCTCGGCGCGCTCGGCGGCGGCGGCCGGTGGCGCAGCGGCGACGGCCAGGGACAGGATGAGGGCGGGCAGCATCAGGGCGCGAACAGGTCGCATGCGTCTTCTCTCCTCAGTGGGGTCCGGCGGATTCTACGCGCCCGCAGGCCAGTCCGTTCCCTCGACAGCGCCTGCGCTACAATCCCGCCCCGTTCCGGGGGGTCGGGCCTTTCATGCGCCTCGTCATCGACAAGGTCGGCAAGGTCTATCGCGGCGGGGTGCAGGCGCTCACCGATTTCAGCCTCGACCTCGGGCCGGGGGTGCTGGGGCTGCTCGGGCCGAACGGCGCCGGCAAGTCCACCCTGATGCGGATCCTCGCCACCATCACCGGGGCGACCTCGGGCCGGGTCACCTGGGACGGCGCCGACATCGCGCGCGAGCCGGACGCGGTGCGTCGCGTCCTGGGCTATCTCCCCCAGGACTTCGGCATCTACCCGAACCTCAATCCGGTGGAGTTCCTCGGCTACATCGCCGCCGCCAAGGGGATCCCGGCGGCCGCGGCGAAGCAGCGGATCGACGAGCTGCTGGTGCTCGTCAACCTCGTCGACGCGCGCCGCCGCGCGCTCGGGGGGTTCTCCGGCGGGATGCGGCAGCGGGTCGGCATCGCCCAGGCGCTGCTCAACGACCCGCGGCTCCTGATTGTCGACGAGCCGACCGCCGGCCTCGACCCCGAGGAGCGGGTGCGGTTCCGCAACCTGCTCGGCGATCTGGCGGGCGAGCGGCTCGTGATCCTGTCGACCCACGTGGTGTCGGACGTCGAAGCGCTGGCCACTTCGATCGCGGTCGTGCGCGGCGGGCGGCTCCTGAAATGCGCGCCGCCGGAGGCGCTCCTCGCGGCGCTCGACGGCAAGGTCTGGGAGGCGGTCGTGCCGGCGTCGGACCTCGCCGCCGCGCGCGCCCGGCATCTCGTGAGCGGCACGGTGCGGCGCGAGGACGGCGTCCATCTCAGGGTGGTCGGCGCGGCGCCGGCGCTGCCGGCCATCCGCCCGCTGCCGCCGTCGCTCGAGGATGCCTACCTGTGGCTGGTCGCGGGGTCGTGAGCGCGATCGCCGGCGTCGACTTCGCGACCGCCGGCCGGATGGCGCTCGCCGACGCGCGCGAGCGGGTGCGGCGTTACTCGTTCTTCGTCACCGTCGCCGTGACCATCTGGTTCTGCTCGATCTGCCTGCCGCCGATCGGGGCGCGCTACTCCACCATCCGCTTCGGCGAGTGGCGCGGGATCTACAACTCCGCCTGGGTCGGCGGCGCCTTCGCGCTCCTGGCGAATCTCCTGTTGTCGCTGCCCGGCTTCTACCTCGTGAAGAACGCGCTCCAGCGCGACCGCGACACCGGCGTCGGCGCCATCCTGATGGCGACGCCGGTCTCGCGGATGACCTATCTCACCGCCAAGACGCTGAGCAATCTCGTCTACCTCGGCCTCGTGACCGTCGTCCTCGCCGGCGGCGCGCTGGTCCTGCAACTGGCGCGCGGCGAGTCGCGGGCGATCCATCCATGGGACCTCTGGTCGCCGATGGCGCTGGTGATGCTGCCGGCGATGGCGATGATCGCCGCCTGTGCCGTGCTGTTCGAGGTGATCCCGGCGTTCCGGGGCTCCCTCGGCAACGCGATCTTCTTCGGCCTCTGGGTGACCTTCATCGGCATCACCTCGGGGCTGCCGCGCGCCGGCTCGACCGCCACGTCGGCGATGACCGACCTGTTCGGCGCGGGGGTGGTCACGCGCAGCATGGCCGAGGCGCTGGCGCCGCAGTTCCCGGGCGGCAATCCGCTCGAGGACGTGCAGGTCGGTCTCAACATCCAGGCCTCGAGCGAGGCGGCGCGATCGGTGCGCACCTTCGTCTGGAACGGCCTCACCTGGACGCCGTTCGCGATCGCCGGCCGGCTCTTCTGGTTCGCCGCCGCGCTCGCGGTCACCGCGCTCGCGGCGCGTTTCTTCGATCGCTTCGACGAGGATCGCGGCCGGGCGCCGGTGCGGGCCGCCGCTGCGGCGATCGCCACCGTCCCGCCCGAGGCGGCGGCCGACGCTCCCGGTGTGGCGCCGCGCTCCGCCGCCGCGCCGACCACCCTCACGCCGCTCGCGCCGTTTCCCGGCCTGCCGCGCCTCGGCGGCATCGTCTCCGCCGAACTGCGTCTCGCCTTCAAGGGGGTCGGACGCTGGTGGTACATCGTCGCCGCCGGCCTCGCGATCGCCGGCGCGTTCGTGCCGGCCGGCGCGCCGCGCGGCGTTCTCCTCGCCCTCGCCTGGATGTGGCCGCTGCCGATCTTCTCGGCGATGGGCTGTCGGGCGCGCCGGCACGGCGTCGACGTCATCCTCGCGGCGGCGCCGCGGCCGCGCCTCGTCCAGCGTCTCGGGCTGTACGCCGCCGGCGTATTGGTCGCGGCGATCGCCGGAGGCGGGGTGCTCCTGCGGCTGCTCCTGACCGGCGACGCGCGCGGGCTCGCGGCGCTCGGCTGCGGCGCGCTGTTCGTGCCGGCGCTGGCGCTCCTCCTGGGTCTCCTGAGCGGCGCGCCGCGCCTGTTCGAAGCGCTCTACCTCGCCCTCTGGTACACCGGGCCGATGAACCAGGTGCCGCCGCTCGACTACGGCGGCTTCACCGCCGCCGGCCTGGCGCAGGGCGTGCCGTTCATCTTCCTCGCGGTCGCGGCGGCGAGTCTCGCGATCGCGCTCATGTTGTCGCCGCGGCCGGCGGCCGCCTGAGCCGCCCCGGCGGAGCGGCGCCCCGATGACCCTGTCCCGCGCTGCGCTCTGGACACCGCCGGCGCTCGTCGCCTTCGCGACCAACTCGTGGCTCTGCCGCTTCGCATTGCGCGGCGGCGCGATCGACGCGGCATCCTTCACCGCCCTGCGCCTGCTCGCCGGGGTCGCCCTCCTGTGGCCCCTGGCGCGCGCGCTCGAACCGGTGGAGGCCGGCGGCGCGGCGCGACGGTCGCGCCTGCCGTCGGCGCTGGCGCTCTTCGGCTATGCCGTCGCGTTCTCGTTCGCCTACCTGTCGCTCGACACCGGCATCGGAGCGCTGGTCGCCTTCGGCGCCGTGCAGACGACGATGATCGGCGTCGGTCTCGCCACCGGCGAGCGGCCGGGGCCGCGGCAGTGGGTGGGACTGCTCGCGGCGGTCGGCGGTCTCGTCTACCTGGTCGCGCCGGGCTCCACCGCCCCGCCGGCGGCCGGCGCCGCTCTCATGGCGGTGGCCGGAATCTCCTGGGGCATCTACTCGCTCCTCGGGCGCGGCGGGACGCGGCCGATCGCGTCGACCGCCGCGAACTTCGCGGGGGCCGCGGTCGCCGGTCTCGCCTGCCCGCCGCTCGCCTGGCTCGCCGGCGCGTCGTTGCACGTCACGCCGCGCGGTGCGCTGCTCGCAGTGGCATCGGGCGCGGTGACTTCGGGACTGGGCTACGTCGCCTGGTACGCGGCCCTCCGGAGCCTGAGCGCGACCACCGCCGCCATCGTGCAACTGGCGACGCCGGTCCTGGTGGCGATCGGCGGGGTGCTCTTCCTCGGCGAACAGCCGTCGCCGCGCCTCGTGCCGGCGAGCGCCGTCATCCTCGGCGGCGTGGCGCTGGCCGTGGTGGCGCGCCGGCGCTGACGATCGGCGCCGGTCGCCGGAACCGCGGCGCCCTCGCGACCGTAGAACCCCGGCCGGAGGGATGCCGCCGATGCGCTCGAGACCGAAGACCCTGGTGACCATCATGGCGGCGGCGCTGCTCGCCGGATGCGCCGGCACGCGCGGCGCGGGCGCGCCCGCCGGAAGCGAGGCGGCCAAGCCACCCGCGAAGGGCGCCGCCGCACCCGCGCCTTCGACCTCCCCCGTTCCGAACCTCATCCCGCTGATGCCCGATTTCTGGGCGTTCTGGGATCGCGCCGAGGGGAAACCGCCGGCCGAGCGGGTCGCGCTCCTCAAGGAAGTCGCCATCGCGCCGCACCGCACGTTCTACGAGAAGATCACCGGAGTGCCCTCCGACGAGCGCCTCACCCAGTTCATCGACATGCTGGGGCCGGCGATCCCGGCGCTCAAGCGGATCGAACAGGAGTTCCGCGAGCAGATGCCGGGGGCGTATGCCACCTTTCTCGCCGCGCATCCCGACCTCGACCGGACGCTGCCGATCTACGTCGGCCCGTCGCTCTTCTCCTCCTCGGGGCAGGTGCGCGACCTCGACGGGACCACGATCGTCTTCTACGGGCTCGACGTCATGGCGGTGGTGCTGGCGGACACGACCGATCATCGCCCCGACATCCATCACGAGCTGTTCCACGCCTATCACTGGCAGCGCAATCCGCGCATCGCCGCCGCCACCCGCGATTCGTTCGAGAAGACGCGAACGACGCCGCTCTACAACGACCTCTGGATCGAGGGACTGGCGGAATACGAGGCGCGCCGTCTCAACCCCAACGCGCCGCTGGAGACCGTGCTGGCGTCGAAGGAGCTGCCGGTCAAGGGACCCCTGGTCCTCGCGACGGTCGCCGGCGAATTGCGGCAGAAGATCGACGGCACCGACATCGACGACGTCGGCGACTACTTCTTCTTCCACACCCGCCGCGCCGACCTGCCGTCGCGCAGCGCCTACTACGTCGGCCTGCGTCTCGCCGACGAGGTTGCGAAGACCCACACGCTCGACCAGATGATCGCGCTCGACGGTCCGGCGCTCCGGCAGGTGGTCGACGAGGGACTGCGCGCGCTGGAGTCGCAGCGCTGAGGGCGCGAGACGCCGTCGCTCGGGGTCGTCCCGTTTCTAGAGATCCTTGTACGCCAAGGCGATCCAGCCGGGACCATGGACCTCCAGTTCACCGATGTCCCCCAGCGATCCGTCGTCGTTGGAAGTGGCCTCGCTGAACTCGCGGACGGTGTTCTGAAGGATGGTCCAGCCCTTGCCGACCGGAGCCGCAGTACGAAGACCCCCTTCGGTGGTCGCCAAGATGACTCGATACGCGCGGTTCGGCATGATCACTCTCCCGTCAGACGGCGCTGCACCGGCGGACGCAAGGCGAGAAAGCACGCGCGGTAGCCGCTCTCGTCGTTTGTCCCCGCGAAGCAATCGGCCTCATCCGCCTCGGACGGAGGCAGCGACTTCTTCAAGTCCTGGACGAAACGGGTTTTCCCCGCGGGCGTGGCGACGGCCGCCTGCAGTTTCGGCCAGAAGCGGGTGAACTGGTCGTTCTGCACGACCTCGAGCGCCTTGGCGGAGGCCGACGCCTCCGCGGAAAGCCGCAATTCCCGCCTCTCGGATTCGGCCCGCTCCATGAGGTACGCAAGGCAGGTCGCGCGCAGTCCCGGGTCGTGGAGGCTCTTGTCGAGCGCCGCGTTCGCGGTCATCTCCCGGGCGCCCTCTCCAGGAGAGTCCGGGGGCGACCCCTTGGACTCCGTCGAGCCCGAGGGCGAGGCCGCCGGCTTCGGGGTGTCGACCTTGGTCGTGTCCGGGTCGCTCAGCGACCTCAGGCAGAAGAGGAGGACCTCGGTCTCGTTGTCGAAGTTCCTCGTGACAATCGTTTCCACCGATTTGGCGACCGTCGCCACCGACTCGGAGTGCGCGCGGTCGATGCCGCCCGCGGCGGTGCTGGTCAGGTAGGTCGCGACCGAGACCCCGCCGCTTTCGACGAGTCGCGACAGCTGGGCGTAGTACGCCGCCGCGTCGGTGTCGCGCTGTTTCGCCGCCGCCAGGTCAGCGGCGGCCGCAGTGCACTTCTCGGCGTGCGGCTTCTGCTCCTCGCTCAGCGGCTTGCCGGAGGCAAGCGTCGTGGCGATGCCGTCGCACACCTTGGCATCCCCGTTGAGATCGTCGAATTCCTTCTGCGCCTTCGGCAGTGCGGCAGAGGCAGCCTCTCTGGCCTTCTTCGCGTCGTCGAGGCGAACGATGGCGTCGCCGCCCGCGCCGGCGGCGCCCGAGCCTCCCGCACCGATGACGACGGGACGCGGGGTCACCGCGCCGGTCAACTGCTCGATGGCAAGGATGGAAATCATCAACCGCTGATCGCGGATCGCCTGGATCGACATTTCGAGATCGCTGTAGGCGCCGTTCAGGAATCGCTCGCAGGTCCGGAACATCAGTTCCCGGAGCATGTTGATGGTCTGCGTCCGTGGGATCGTCGATCCCAGCTCGGCGCTGCTGAACGCCGCCTTGAGCGTGGCCTCCAGCGACGCCGGGTCGGCGGACTTGTTGACGCCGGCGCCGGCGCTGAGCGCCTGCGCCACGACCGTGAACACATCCGGGCTTGGCTCCGAGCAGAAGCGCGAGATTCCACCGACCGCGTTCGCCTTGAGGATCGCCCGCTGCTTGGCGTCGAGGGTCACGACGCTGGGAGCCGTCGGATCGAGCTGCTCGTGCCGGAAAACCGAATAGTGATTGGCGCTGCAGGCCGAAATGACCGGCACGAGCGCCAGCAGGGCGACATGGACGGATCGGTTCAAGTTGGGCCCCCCTTCTAAGGGGGTGTGACGGACCGATTCTTCGATTACCCGCGGCAGCGGGAGGCGAGTCAGCGGCGGCGGATGCCGCGCGGGGGGGGGGGGGGCGGGG
>DATKFL010000372.1:0-6845 GCA_035511355.1 Dongiaceae bacterium | reverse complement strand
GCGTGACCAGGCGCGCGCCGGCATGCTCCGCGGCGGCCGCCAGCGCCCGGGTCAGGAGCGCCGGATCGAGGCTGGCTTCCTCGGGGAGGAAGAGGCCGCCCTCGATCGCCGGGGCGAGCCCCGGCTCGGCGCGCCGCGCCGCCGCCGCGTCGAGCCGTTCGACCGGCAGGCCGGCGTCGCGCTGAAAGCGGAAGGTGGCGTCGAGCTGTCGCGCCGCGGCGGCGTCCTTCGCCACCACGAGCGCCCCGTCGCGGCGCAGATCGATGTCGACTCCGGTCTCGTCGCGCAGCGCCGCCGCCCACTCGGGGTAGAGCGCGCGGCTCCGGAGCGACAACGCGAGGATCGGCCCCGGCTCGTGCGCCTCCAGTTGCGCGGCCAGCATGCCGGCCGAGGCGCCGCTCGCCTCGCCGCCGGGCTCGCCGCGCTCGAGGAGGGTCACCGACATCCCGGCGCGCGCCGCTTCGCGCGCGATCGCGAGCCCGATCACGCCGCCGCCGACGACCAGGACGTCCGGGGCGAGCGTCATGCGCCGGAGTCTCTCACACCCGCCGCACGTTGACACCCGGGAGGGGGCTCCCTATCATCCCCCCTCGCGCCGGGACCGCGCGCGGGAGTCCGATGCTCGACAGGAAAGCGCTCGCGATCCTCTTCCTGACGCTCTTCCTCGTGATGCTCGGCGTCGGCATCATCATCCCGAACATCGCCTATCGCGCCGCCGAGCTCGACGCCTCGCCGATCGAGATCAGCCTCCTGTTCACGCTGTACTCCCTGATGCAGTTCCTGTTCGCGCCGTTGTGGGGGCATCTCTCCGACCGCATCGGTCGCAAGCCGGTGCTCCTGATGGGCCTGTTCGGCGGCGGCGCGGGGCTTCTCCTCTTCGGGATCGCGGCGCACCTGCCGCTCCTGTACGCGGCGCGCGCCCTGTCGGGTCTGATGTCCTCGGCGGCGCTTCCCACCGCGATGGCGTACGTCGCCGACGTGACCGACGAGCGCTCCCGCGGCAAGGGGATGGGCTCGATGGGGGCGGCGATGGGGCTCGGCTTCATCTTCGGCCCCGGCATCGGCGGCTTCCTGGCGCAGTACGGGCACGACGCCCCCTTCCTGGTCGCCGGGACGCTCAGCCTCGTGACCGGGCTCGCGGCCGCGGTCCTCCTGCGCGAAAGCCTGCCGCCCGAGAAGCGCCGGCACGCCGGCGACTCGTGGTTCCGCCTGCCGACGCCGTGGCGCGCCGTCTCGAGCCCGCTGGCGCCGTTGTACATGATCGTCTTCGCCGTGCCGTTCGCGATGGCGGCGCTCGAGACCACCTTTCCCCTGCTTCTCCGCGACCGGCTCGGGCTCGGCGCGCGCGAGATGGGGACGATGTTCCTGTTCATGGGCACCGCCGTCTTCCTGGTGCAGGGGTTCCTGCTCGGGCGCCTGATCAACGCGCTGGGGGAGGAGCGGGTGCTCGGCGCGGGGCTCGTGGTCAACGCGCTCGGGTTCCTTCTGATGCCGGCGGCGCGCGGTCCGGCGGCGATCACCGCGGCGCTGGTCCTGAGCGGCGTCGGCAACCAGGTGATGCGTCCGACCAGCGCCTCGCTCATCACCAAGCGCACCGCCGGCGGCCAGGGGGCGGCGATCGGCGTGATGGACTCGTTCGACTCGCTCGGACGAATCCTCGGGCCGCTGCTCGCGGGGCCGGCGTATGCGGCGCAGGCGCGCCTGCCGTACTTCCTGTCGGCGGGGATCCTGATCGGCGCGCTGGCGATCCTGCTGTTGCGCGGCGCCGGCGGCCGCGCGGCGCCTACCGCGGCGGCTTAGGCTTCGCCGACGGGGTCGCCGGGGCCGCGGGGGCGGGCGACCCCTTCGCCGCCGGGGCCTGGGCCTTCTTGAGGATGTAGCGCTCGACCGAGGCCGGATGGCTGGTCGCCATGCGCATCACCTGGCTTCCCTTGACGATGAAGAAGGTGGCGGCGGTGCTGTCGGCGCTGCGGTACAGGTAGCGCAGGGTCGCGTCGGGGCCCGGCGCCTGCTGCGGCGCGAGCGCTCCCTTGCGGGTCTCCTGGGCGATGTCCGCCGGCTTGCCGTACACCTCGAGCAGCTCGTTGACCGTCGACCCGGAGCCGATGTCTTCCCTGGTGCGCCGGTTCCCGGCCTTCACTCCCTCGTAGGCGCCGACCCAGTTGAAGCCGATCGATTCGACCGTCATGCTCGCGGGGGTCACGCCCATGGCGAGCACCGAGATCCCCTGATCCGGAACCTGGAGCCGCACGACGTCGCTCTGCCCTGCGAACGGGGTCGAGGCCGCGCCGGGAAACTTCGCGATGAACTCGGTCAGCGGCTGGCCGAGGTAGACCAGTCCCGGCACGCCCTGGTGCAGGACGATCGACTTCGACGGCGCCGCGGCCGGTTTTGTGGCGGCGGGCGGCTTCGCGGGAGCCGCGGTCGAGGCGGCGTCGGCGGCGTGGCCGATGACCGGCGCCGCGACGCAGGCCGCAACCGCCAGGAGCGAGAAAGGACGCACCAGGATGCGATTCATGGGCGCACTATACCATGCGATAGAATGCCTCCCTCCCCGGGGTGACCGTTGAACGACGAACGACAGGAGGAGATCGTGCGGCGCTTCACCGCCGAGGCGCCGGCCTTCCGCGACAGCCCGGCGCACCGCGACGCCGCGCGCCTCGAACGCCTGATCCAGTTCGCCGCGCCGCAGCCCGGGGAGCGGGCGATCGACCTCGCCTCGGGCCCCGGCATCGTTTCGGGCGCCCTCGCGGCGCAGGGCGCCGCGGTCACCGCGGTCGATCTCACCCCGGCGATGCTCCGGCTCATCGACCCGTCGACCGCCCTGCGGGTGCGCAGCGTGACCGAGCGGCTGCCCTTCCCGGGAGGCCTGTTCGACCTCGCCGTGGCCCGGAGCGCGTTCCATCATTTCGATCACCCGCTCGCGACCATGCAGGAGGCGGCGCGCGTCCTGCGCCACGGCGGCCGGCTGATCATCGAGGACATGATCGCGGCCGAGGACCTGCGCGAGCGGGACGCGCAGGAGGTGATCGAGCGCCTGCGCGATCCGGTGCACGCCCGCACCCTGCCGCGCTCCGAGTTCGAGGCGCTGCTCGCGACCGCCGGGTTCGCGATCGCGGGCGAGGCGCCGGCGCCGCTCACCCTCGACTTCGACGAGTGGGTCGATCGGACGGTGCGCGACGCCGGCGCGCGGGCGCGCGCCCGGTTCCTCCTCGAGCGGCGTCTCGGCGCGACCGACGGCGTGCGCGCCTGGCGGGAAGGGGATCTCCTGAAGTTCGAGCGCCCGGGTCTTCTCATCCGCGCGGTGCGCCGGTGAGCGCGGGGGAAGATCTCTTCCACGACGACGGCAGCGTGGTGTACCGCCACTGCCCGCGCTGCGGCGGGCGGCTCGAGGAGCGCCTGGTCTTCGAGCACGATCCGCCGCGGCAGGTCTGCGTCGCCTGCGGCTTCGTCTTCTACCGCGACCCGAAGGTGGCCGCGGGCGCCATCTGCCGCACGCCGGAGGGGATCGTCCTCCTGCGGCGCGGCATCGAGCCGGGGCACGGGCTCTGGGTCTACCCCGGCGGATACGTGGACCGCGGCGAGTCGCTCCCCGCGGCCGCGGCGCGCGAGACGCGGGAGGAGGTCGGGCTCGAGGTGCGGGTCGACCGGCTCGTCGGGGTCTATTCCTACCCGGGCCGGCCGGTGATCGTGGTGGTGTACGCCGCCACGGTGATCGGCGGCGCGCTGCGCGGCGGCCCGGAGGCTCTCGAAGTGGCCACCTTCGACCGCGAGGCGATTCCCTGGGCGACGCTCGCGTTCCCGAGCACGCGCGAAGCGCTCAACGACTACTTCAACGACGACAGGAGAGCCTGATGCAACTCGAAGGACGGGTGGTGGTGATCACCGGCGGCGGGCGCGGCATCGGCCGCGCCATCGCGCAGCGCTTCTACGACGAGGGGGCCAAGGTCGCGATCGCCTCGCGTAACGGCAAGGAGCTGCAGACGGTGTCGATGGAGATGAACAAGGGGGACCATCGCATCGTGCCGTTCCGCTGCGACGTCACCGACCGCGACGAGGTCGAGGTGCTGTTCGGCAACGTCGTCGAGGTCTGGGACCGGGTCGACATCCTGGTGAACAACGCCGGCCTCTCCGGCATCACGCCGGCGATTTCCGACCGCCCCGACGACGACTCGGAGGCGCGCTGGCGCGACATCCTCGCGGTCAACCTGACCGGCGCCTGGTCGTGCGTGCGCGAGGCGCTGCCGCACATGCCGGAGGACGGCCGCGGGCGGATCCTCAACCTGTCGTCGGTGCTCGGGAAGTTCGGGGTGCCCGGCTACGCCGCCTACTGCGCCAGCAAGCACGGCCTCATCGGCATGACCAAGGCCCTCGCTCTCGAACTGGCGCCGAAGAAGATCACGGTCAACGCGATCTGCCCCGGCTGGACCGACACCGAGATGGCCGCGACCGGCGTGGCCGCGGGCGCGCAGGCGACGGGGGTCACGCCCGCCGAGTTCCGCCGGCAGGCCGAGGCGCGCGTGCCGCTCGGCCGCTTCGTCGCGCCCGACGAGGTGGCGCGTCTGGCGCTGTTCATGGCGTCCGATGCCGGCGCCGCCATGACCGGCCAGGCCGTCAATCTCGACGGCGGGGCGGCGATGTGGTGAGCGGGCCGGCCGGGCGCGACGCCGCCGCCGCGGCCGAGGTCTACCCGGTCGAGGCCCTGGTCGAGGTGCGCTTCCGCGATCTCGACCCGATGGGACACGTCAACAACGCCGTCTACCTGACCTACCTCGAGGTGGCGCGGGCGCATTACTGGCGCGCGCTCGGTCAGACCGAGTCGGCGGCGATCCGCACCTACGTCCTGGCGCGCGCCGAGATCGACTACCGAAGCCCGGTGCGGCTCGGCGACGAGATCCTGTGCGGCGTGCGGGTCGAGGCTTTCGGGCGGCGGTCGTTCACGATGCGCTACCGCCTGCGCGAACGCCGGAGCGGACGGCTCATCGCGACCGCCCTGACGGTGCAGGCGCGCTTCGACTACGAAGCGGGGACGACGCGGGAGATCGAAGCGGAGTCGAAGCGGCAGGTCCGGGCGTTCGAGAAGCGGGAGATCCCCGACCGCGCGGGCGGCGGGGGAGCCTGACGCCCGGCGACCCGGGGGCCGCGGCGACGCGTCCTAGTCTTTCGGAGCCACCGCGGCGAGCAGGTAGTTCTCGTACCCCATCTCCTTGATCTGGTGCATCTGGGCCTCGAGCCAGTCGACGTGATGCTCCTCTTCGGCCAGCATGGTTTCGAGCAGGTTGCGGGTGGCGTGGTCGCCGGCCCGGGTGCAGGCCTCGATGCCGGGGCGGAGCACCGCGATCGCCGCGATCTCGAGAGCGAGGTCGTTCTTGATCTGGTCGCGCACGCTCGAGCCGATCATGATCTTGTCGAGGCCGGCCATGTTGGGTGTGCCTTCGAGGAAGAGGATCCGCTCGATGACCCGGTCGGCGTGCTTCATCTCGTCGATCGACTCGGCCCGGGCATGTTTCGCGAGGCCGTCGTACCCCCAGTTCTGGCACATCTTCGCGTGCACGAAGTACTGGTTGATCCCGGTCAGTTCCTTCTTCAGGACTTCGTTGAGCAACGCGAGGATCTTCGGATCGCCTTTCATGCGGGCCTCCGTGTTCCGGGCGTGAATCGCGGGTCGGGGAACGGGCGGCATCGTAACGGAGGGACGCGCCGGTGAGCAAGGGCGGCACATCGGACTGGCCGGCGATGCTCCGTCTCGGTGCGTCGTCCTGGTCGGCGGCCTCCTGGGAAGGGGTCTTCTATCCGACCGGGATGCCGCCGGCGCGCTTCATCACCCACTACGCCGCGCATTACGACACGGTCGAGATCGACGCCACCTTCTACCGCACCCCCGAGCCGCGCGTGGTCGCCGGCTGGCGCGACAAGACGCCCGACGGGTTCCGGTTCGCCGCCAAGGTGCCGCAGGCGATCACGCACGAGAAGTTGCTCGTCGATTGCCGCGCCGAGATGGACGAATTCGTGCGCGTCATGCAGGGGCTCGGCGATCGACTCGGCCCGCTCCTCCTGCAGTTCCGCTATTTCAGGAAGGCCGAGATGCCCGACCCGGGGCCGTTCCTCGATCGCCTCGAGGCCTTCCTGCCGGATCTCCCCGAGGGTCCGCGCTACGCGGTCGAGGTCAGGAACCGCGGCTTCCTCGTGCCACGCCTCTTCGAGATGCTCGCGCGGCACCGGGTCGCGCTCGCCTTCATCGACCATCCCTGGTTCCCGCGCATCGACGAGGTGATGAAGAAGCCCGCGGCGCGCACCACCGACTTCGCCTACGTCCGCTGGCTCGGCGACCGGCACGGCATCGAGAAGATCACCACCTCCTGGGACAAGGTGATCGTCGACCGCACCGCCGAGATGGAGCGCTGGATCCCGGCGATCCGCACCCTCATCGCCGAGAACCGCACCACCTACGGCTACTTCAACAACCACTACGCCGGGTACGGGATCGGTTCGATCGAGCGCTTCCGGGATCTCTGGCGGCGGAGCCGGACGGGGGCTGGCGGGCCGACCTGAGGGCGAACCGGGCGGCGTGCGCCCGGTCAGCGACGCGCGCGCCGGCGCGCGCCGGCGCCGCGTGCAGTCCGGCGCGCTGAGGGTCGCGCGGCGGCCCGGCCGCCGTCGCCCAGCCGCTGCTGCAGCGCCCGGATGCCGGCCGCCGCCACGTCGCGATCCTGCTGCACCGTGCCGCTGCTGCAGCCGATCCCGCCGATCACCACGCCGCCGAGCGTGATCGGCAGCCCGCCGCCGACGATCATGAACCGACCGCCGTTGCTGACATGGATCCCGAAGGCCGGCTTCCCGGGCCC
>DATKFL010000371.1:0-15548 GCA_035511355.1 Dongiaceae bacterium | reverse complement strand
ATCGGCGCCGCGTTCCTGTGGCTCGCGCTCCTCGTCGTCATCGCCACCTTCAGCAGCCTTTACCCGGCGCGCCGGGCGGCGCGCCTCACCGTACGGGAGGCCCTCACCTATGCCTAGAAAGAAATGGTTCGTGACGCTCCTGGTCCTGGCGCTGGTCGCCGGCGCCCTCTGGTTCGGAGGCGGCCGGCTCTGGCAGGCGTTTCTCGCGCTGCATGGTCGTCATGAGTAGGCCGGCGCGACGCAGCCTCGCGGTGGTTCTCCTCGCGATCGCCGCCGGTTTCGCGGTCGCGGGCGCGATCGTTCCGGTCGCGGCCGCCGATCCGGCGAAGCCGGCGCCCGCGGCGAAGGACGGCTGGCCCGACACCCCGGCGGGCGCGGCGGCGCGCCGCTGGGTCGCCGCCTTTTCGAAGGGGGAGGAGGCGATGCGCGCCTGCCTCACCGAGATCCTCGCCCCGGCCAGCCTCGCCACCCGCGGCCTCGAGGAGCGGATGACCACCTATCGCGAGAACCGCGAGAAGTTCGGCACCCTGACCCTCGCGACGATCGAGAAGTCAGCGCCGGACGAAGTCGAAGCGACGCTCCTCGCCGCCGATCTCACCAGGCACCGCTTCGTCTTCAAGGTCGAACCGGACGAGCCGCACCGGCTCGTGTCGGTGGGTCGGATCGAGACGATTTCGGTGCCGGGACACGGCGGCTTCCATCACTGAGGCGGCGCGACCACGGCCGCCGGCCGCGCGGGCGCCTCGAGCGCCTTCAGGAACGCCGCCGGGTCGTCGAGGTGCACCGACAGCCGCCCAATCGTCCGGGGCAGCATGCCGAGCACGCGCACCGGCTGCGGTGCGACGAAGACCAGGAGCACGTTCGGCGGCGCCGGCCTGGTGGCGTTCAGGTGGGGCGGCGCCGCCGCGCCGATATCGCGCCAGGTGGGGCTGGTCGCCGCCGCGATCGCGGCGCGCGGAATGGTCGCGCGCAGGCGGCGGCCGACATGCACGTGCAGGGTCGTCGCATCGAGCCGCAGCCCCACCCGGCCGACGGCGATGTAGTCGGTCACCAGCCACCACAGGGCATACAGGCTCAGCGCCGTGAGCCCCCAGGCGAGCCGCGGCATGAGACGCCACAGCAGGAGGTGCAGGGCCGCGGTCTCGACGACCAGGAGCATCGCGAGAGCCCCCATGACCGCGCCCGATCGCGCCCCGGCGCTCGTGAAGGCGACCGACACCGGCGCGCTCACCTAGAACTTCACCCGCACCGCGTCGGTGCCATGGAACCCTTCGGGTCGCACCCAGCGGGCGGCGCTGGTGGAGAGCGCCAGGGCGACTCCCTGCGCCGAGTAGCGCCGGGTCGCGAGCCCGGGGGCGATCACGCTCATCGCCGCGGCGCGCGCCGGGACGACGAACTCCAGGCCGCGCTCTTCGGCGCGCGCCGGCGCCACGCAGCGCCAGGCGCCCTGCGATCGATCGGGCGCCGCGGCGCTCCCGGTGAGCGTCACTCCCTCGCTCAATCCCGCCACGCTCGTCAGCATGCGATCGCAGGCGGCGCGCGACGGTCCGAGCCGATCGATCGCGCCGGCCTCACGCTCGACGAACTCGCTCGGGCTGCTGACCGGCGGGCTCGAACGGACCGTCAGCCGCCCCGCGCCGTCCGCCTCGAACGCCCACTCGACTTCGGTGCGACTGTCGATCTCCCAGTAGTCGTCGGAGGTCAGGGCGCGCACCGCGAAGCCGGCGCGCAGGCGCGTCGCCGGGCCGAACAGCCACGCCGCGCCGACCGTCGTCGCGATCAGGACCATGAAACAGGCGAGCGTCGTCGGCGCGTCGGGCATCCGCAGGCCGCTTCCGGGCTCGGGCTCGGACGGGCCGGCCTCCGACGCGTCGGCGACCGGCACGACCAGGCGCCGCGCGAACGGCATCGCGACCAGGCCGCCGGCCCAGACCACGAGCGGAAACGCCAGCGCACCCGCCAGCAGCGTGAGGTCGGTCGGCCGCCAGTACGGCCAGAACGCCAGCGCGTACGCCGCGACCGGCAACCCGGCCGCCGAGACCATCAGCCCGTACGAGGCAGTGAGCCCGCGCCGCCCCGGCGCGGCCTGGTGCGCCGTCACCAGCCGCCGCGCGTCGCCGAGGAGGAGCGCCGAAAGGAAAGCGATCAGGCCGGCCGCCAGGAGGCCCGGAACGATCGACGGCACGCCGAGGGCGCGCCAGACCTCGCTCCAGTCGCCGCCGTAATGCCCGGAGCGATCGAGGAGCCAGGGACAAAGTCCCCACCAGGCGAGATTGCCGATCGCCCCGAGTCCGGAGTACCAGCCGGCGACGCGGGGCACGAAGTGCGTCGAACGGCGCGTGGCCCGCCAGGTGAGCAGCCCGACCGCCGCCGTGAGCGGCGCCGCGGCGCCGACCGCGACCAGTCGCCGCGCTCCCGGCGGGGCGAAGAACACGGCCTCGGCCGCCGCGGGCGAGACATAGATCGACAGCAGGCGCCCGCCGGTCAGCTCGGCGACCAGGCCGTGCCCGAGGGCCGCATGCACGGCCAGCACGAGCATCCCGACCGGCCAGGCGGTGAGCGCGAGGAGGAACCAGGTGCGCAGCCAGGCGATCATGCGACGGCACGCGCCGGCGTCACGGAGCGCGCCGCCGGACGGATCGACCTGCGCCGATGCCCGCTCAGGCGTTCCAGGCCTTGATCTTCGCGAGCCCCTCCGCGATCAGGTCCCTGGGATTCTCCGGCACCTGACCGTTCGGCGTGAGCCGGTTGACCAGTTCGGGGAAGAAGCGGGCGAAGGCCGCGCCCGCCTGCTCGGTCGTGACCCCGAGACGCGACGCGATCTCGCCGAGACGCGCCGGGTCGATGACTTTCTGGATCTGCTCCATCGTGATGCCCTGGTTCGGGCCGGTGCCGATCCAGGACTCCACCTGTTCCACCATGCCGTTCTGGCGGAACTTGTCGAGCACGGTGTGCAGCCCGCCGTCCTCCTGCACCAGCGACATCGCCGCCGCCATCAGCCCGGTGCCCTTCTCCTTCGTGCCGTCGCCGAGGTTGCCGAGCAGCCCGGCGAGGGAATCGCTTCCGTGCGGGTCGGCGCTGTCCCCGGTCGATCCCGTGAGATTGCCGAGAATGCCGTCGAGAAGGCCCATGGATCTCCTCCCTTGGTTGAGTGCAGGCAGGGTAGCACCGGGCGGCTCTGCGGGGCGCGGGAAACCTCCCAAGTGCGGCAGAATACAGCCGCCTTCATGAGGAGAAGACCATGACCGTGCGCGTCGGCATCAACGGGTTCGGACGAATCGGTCGGCTGTTCCTGCGCGCCGCGAAGAGCCGTCGCAAGGATTTCAACTTCATCGCGATCAACGACCTCGCCGACACCGGGCAGATGAAACTGCTCCTGCGGTACGACTCGATCCACGGCCCCTATCCCGGCAAGGTGGAGTCGGAAGGGGACGAGATCATCGTCGACGACGATCGGATCAAGACCCACAAGGTGATCGACAAGCGCGAAGGCGACCCGTTCCAGTTCCCGTGGGGGGAGGTCGGGGCCGACATCGTCGTCGAGGCGACCGGCATCTTCCGCCGGCGCGTCGACATGCTGCGGCACATCAACGCCGGCGCGAAGAAGGTTGTCCTGACCGTGCCGGCCAAGGACCCGGTCGACGCGACCATCGTGATGGGAGTCAACGACTCGATCCTCACGCCGGAGCACAAGATCGTGTCGAACTCGTCGTGCACGACCAACTGCGCCGCGCCGGTCGCGAAGGTCCTGCACGACCTGTACGGAATCCGCGAGGGGTTCCTGACCACCGTGCACGCCTACACCAACGACCAGCGCCTGTTCGATCACCCGCACAAGGACGCCCGCCGCGGCCGGATGGCGCCGATGAACATCGTGCCGACGGAGACCGGCGCCGCCAAGGCGCTCGGGCTGGTCATCCCCGACCTGAAGGGGAAACTGGAGGGGCTGGCGTTCCGGGTGCCGGTGCCGTCGGGGTCGGTCGTCGACCTGACGGTGATCACGAAGAAGCGCCCCGCGGTCGAAGAGATCCATGCCGCGATGCGCGCTGCCGCCGACGGCCCCATGAAGGGGATCCTGCAGGTGACCGCCGACCCGATCGTCTCCGCCGACGTCATCGGCAACCCGCACTCGTCGATCTACGACTCGCTGCTCACCCAGGTGCCGCAGGAGGACATGGTCAAGATCGTCGCCTGGTACGACAACGAGTGGGGCTACGCGATGCGGCTGGTCGATCTGGTCGAGAAGGTCGCGGGCCTCGCAGGTTGACATGTCGCGGGACCGGGGGTAGCTTCATCGGCCTGTTCTCCTGAGGGGTCGCCGTGCGACGGCAGTCCGAAGCGAACAGAAGGCGAAGCCGGTCGGGAGCCCTCCTGGCTCTCGTCGCGGCCCTGTTCACCGTCGCGGCGGCCTTCCACCATCACGAAATCCCCGAGCTGCGCCGGACCGGAATCACCGCCGACCACCAGGCGGCGATCGCGGCGCCGCTGCACGACTGCGTCGCCTGCCGGGTATCGCATGGCGTCGCCACGCTCGATGCCGCGATCCCGTGCGCGGGACAGGTGCCCGCACCCACCGCGAGCGTCCGACCCGTTGCCGTTGCTGTCCCGTCGCCGGCGACCGCAACGCCCTCCTCGCCGTGCGCCCCGCCCCTGGCGTTCCTGATCCGACTCTAAGCGCAGGAAGTACAGGCCGGCCGACCCCGCCCGCGCGGGGCGTCGTCCCGTCTTCCGCGGCCGGCACCGCCCGTCCTGCGGCGCCCGCCGCGCGATCGCCATGCGATCGCCTGGATCCGGGGACTTCTGGAGCATTCAATCATCATGCATTCATCGCATCGTCCTGTGTCGTCATTCCGTCATGCCGTTGTCGCGTTCGGGGCCGCCTGCCTCGCGGGTCTCGCCTCCATCCATATCGCCAGCGCCGACGATGCCGGATCGATATCCGGCACGGTCGTCAGCAATACCGGGGCTCCGGTCTCCAAAGCCAAGGTCAGCCTCGCGGCGCTCCTGAAGCAGACCGAAACCGACGCCCAGGGAGCGTTCCACCTCGAGGGACTGCCGCCGGGGAGGTATCTCATTGAAGTGATCAGCGCGCGCTTCGGCAGCGCGGTCGTGGAGGCGCCGGTCACCGCCGCGCAGGTGACCGATCTCAAGATCAGCCTGGAGCTCGCGGTGCACCACGAAGACGTCATCGTCAGCGCCAGTCCGTACGGCCGCGAGGCCTCGTCGATCGCCCGGCCGGTGACCGTCCTGGACGGCACCGACCTCCAGTCCCAGGATCAGCCGACGCTCGGCGAGACTCTGGCGCGCCAGCCAGGAGTCGCCTCGACCTACTACAGCCCGGGGGTCAGCCGCCCGGTCATCCGCGGCCTCGGGGGAGACCGCGTCCGGATGCTCGAGGACGGGATCGGGGTCGGTGATGCCTCGAACGTCAGCGAGGACCACGCGGTCGCGACCGACGTCCTCGGGACCGAGCGGATCGAGATCATCCGCGGCGCGTCGACGCTGCTCTACGGCGGCAACGCCGTCGGGGGCGTGGTGAACGTGATCGACGGGCGAATCCCCGACCTCGCCGCCGACAAGCCGATCGGCGGGGCGTTCGAAACGCACTACGGCACCAACGCCGGCGAAGGGGACGGTGCTCTGGCCCTGGAAGGTGGCGTCAGGCAGATGGCCTGGCGCCTCAGCGGCCTGAAACGGAACAGCGACGACTTCACGACCCCCGAGGGGACCCTCGAGAACAGCGATCTGGAGACGACCCAGAGCACGGCCGGCGCCTCCTGGGTGGGGGGGAAGGGGTTCATCGGCGCTTCCTACGGGCGCTTCGACACCAACTACGGGATCCCTACCGATGAACAGGTACGGATCGACATGAACCAGAACCGTTGGGACATGCAGGGGGCCTGGACGGCGCCGCTCGGGTTCCTGCGCGGTGTGAGGGTGCGATTGGGGAAGGTCGACTATCAGCACTCTGAGCTCGAGAGCGACGGGGCGATCGGCACCACCTTCCTGAACGACTCGTGGGAGGGGCGCGTCGAGATGACCCACCGCCAGGCCGGCGCGTTCCGCGGGTCATTCGGATTCCAGACATCCAACCGCGATTTCCAGGCGATCGGCGACGAGGGGTTCGTCCCACCGACCGTCACCAGGAACCGCGCCCTCTTCGCGGTCGAGCAGATCGGCACCGGCGCCGTGACCTTCGAGGCGGGCGCACGCTACGACAATCAGGACAACGAAGTCGCGGATCCTCTCCTGCCGGCCCGGTCGTTCAATGGCACCTCGCTCGCCGGGAGCGTGATTTGGAAGATGCCGAAGGACTACATCCTGGCCCTCGAGGTGGCGCGTTCGGTTCGGCTGCCGACCGCCGAGGAGCTGTACGCGAACGGGCCGCACCTGGCGACGTTCCAGTTCCAGGTGGGTGACCCGAACCTCGACGTCGAGACCGGCCTCGGCTACGACCTCTCGTTCCGGCGGACCAAGGGGCGCGTCAGCGGCGAGGCGAGCCTGTTCACCACCGACTTCAACGGCTACATCTCCCTGACGCCGACCGGAAACCTCATCGACGTGAACGGCGAGCTGGTGCCGGAGTATGTCTACGTCCAGAGCGATGCCAATTTCCGCGGTGGCGAAGCGCATCTCGACATCGAGCTCCTGCATCGCGACCCGCACCATGTCACCCTCGAACTGGGGGCCGACACGGTGCGCGCCGACGACACCGAGAGCGACGAGCCGCTGCCGTTCATCACGCCGGTGCGTTACAGCCTGGGAGTCAGCTACCACGGGCCACGCTTCTGGGGGCTGGTCGAGGGTCGCCGCACGAACCAACAGGATCGTGTTGCCCCCAACGAGACTCCGACCGACGGCTACACGTGGCTCAATGCCACTCTCGGCTGCCGCCTCTTCTCCGGCGCGATGGTTCACGACCTGATCCTGCGCGGGCTGAACCTGACCGACGAATTGGGGCGGGACCACCTGTCGCCGCTCAAGGATCTGGTGCCGCTTCCGGGGCGCGATCTGACGTTGTCGTATCGGCTGACCTTCTGAATCGACCGCACCGGGGCCACGGCGCCGCGGCGCCGTGGCCCCCGAACCGTGCCGGGCGCCGTCAGGCGACAGCCGGCACGCCCTGACGCTGTCGCCGACCCGGGCGTCGAGCGCCACGCCAGGCTTGCGTCGCCCGCCTTTCGGTGCGTCGCTCGCCCCATACATCGAGGTGCTTGCCGGCGCGAGCCGGCGGCCGGAGCCGCGAGCCGGGACTACGAGATCGTGATCTCCCGCAACCCCGTCGCGGTCCACTTGATCGGGGCGGATCGCAGTCCTAAATTGCCATCCATGCCCGAGCCGAAGGCCGAACACCTGCTGGGTCGCATGGCGGTCCAACTGAAGTTGATCACCATGGATCAGCTCGCCGAAGCGACCCGCATGCAATCCGAGGATGAGTCCGCGCCGATCGGGCAGGTCCTGATCAAGAAAGGTTGGATCACCGAAGACCAGCTGCAGAAGCTGATCCTGTACCAGAAGCAGTACATCGCGCGGAAGCAGGCGGAAGCGGCCGCGGCGCCGAAGGTGTCGGGGGCCGCCGTCGCCACCGCGTTGAGCGCGGCCGCCGCCGCAGCACCGAAGCCGGCCGCCGCGCCCAGACCGGCCGCGGCGCCGCAACCGGCGATCACCGCCAGGCCCGGCGAACCGCCGGTGAGCGCGGCGAAGTCGGCCGCGATGCCCGCCGCCAGGACCCGGCCGGCACCGGCGGCCATCCCGGTCGCCGCGGCGGACGACGCGCCGAAACCGGGTGCCGCGCCCGCGGCAGCGCGCCCGGGCGTCTCGATGGGTACCAATCCGCTGCCGGCGGCCTCGCGGCTCGACGCGTTTCTGACCCGCGCGGTCAAGATGAAGGCGAGCGACCTGCACGTGCACAGCGGCGCGCCACTGCGGCTGCGCCTGAACGGCGAGCTGACCGAGGACGGCGAGCACAAGATCCCGGCGGCCGACGCCGAGGCGATGCTCAAGGCGATCCTGACGCCCGACCAGCGCCGGATCTTCGACGAAGCGGGCGAGCTCGACTTCGCCTACACCATCCCGAACGTCGGCCGGTTCCGCGCCAACATCTACCGGCAGCATCGCGGCGTCGACGGCGTCTTCCGGGTCATCCCGCCGCAGCCGCCGACGCTCGAGAGTCTCGGGTTGCCGGCGTCGCTCGCCAAGGTGGTCAACTTCCATCAGGGGCTGGTGCTCCTGACCGGGCCGGCGGGATGCGGCAAGTCGAGCACGCTCGCGGCGCTGGTCAACATCCTCAACGAGGAGCGGCGCGACCACATCCTGTCGATCGAGGACCCGATCGAGCACCTGCACGTGTCGAAGCGCTGCGTGGTCAACCAGCGCCAGGTGAACCGGCACACCGAGTCGTTCGCGCGCGCGCTCCGGGCAGCGCTCCGCGAAGACCCCGACATCATCGTCATCGGCGAGCTGCGGGACCGCGAGACCATCTCGCTGGCGCTGACCGCCGCCGAGACCGGGCACCTGGTGCTCGGGACGCTGCACACCGGGAGCGCCATCCGCACGATCAACCGGATTCTCGGCGTTTTCCCCCCGAACCAGCAGTCGCAGATCCGCACGATGATCAGCGAGTCGCTCAAGGCGATCGTCTCGCAGCGGCTCGTGCCGACGACCGACAAGAGCCGCCGGGTCGCGGCGCTCGAGATCCTGATGGTCAACCGCGCGGTCGGGAACCTCATCCGGGAGGGGAAGACTTTCCAGATCATCTCGGTCCTGCAGACCGGCGCGCCGCACGGCATGAGCCTGATGGAGAACTCGCTCGGGGCGCTGGTGAAGGCCGGGACGATCAACAAGGACGACGCGCTCAAACTGTGCGAGGACCCCAAGCGCCTCGCGGCGTAGGGAAGGACGATGGCCGACATCGACCGGTTGCTGAAGCACCTCAAGGAGACGGGCGGGTCCGACCTGCACCTGGCGACCGGGCTCGAGCCGCGCATCCGGCGTCACGGCTCGCTCGAGGTGATCGACGGCGAGCCGGTGCTGACCCAGCAGGCGATGGAGAGGCTGCTCGCGGGCATCACCAACCCGAAGCAGTGGGAGGAGTACGGTAAGACGCGCGACCTCGACTTCGCCTACGGGCTCGAAGGGGTCGCGCGCTTCCGCGCCAACTACCTGTGGCAGGAGAACGGGCCGGGCGCGGTCTTCCGGATCATTCCCGAGAAGATCGTGCCGCTCGAAAATCTGAACCTGCCGCCCGCCATCGAAAAGCTGGCGCACATGACGTCCGGTCTCGTGCTGGTGACCGGGCCGACCGGGTCGGGAAAGTCGACCACCCTCGCGTCGATCATCGACAAGATCAACAACACCTACGCGCGCCACATCGTGACCATCGAGGACCCGGTCGAGTTCGTGCACCAGAACAAGAAATCGATCCTGTCGCACCGCGAGATCGGGACGCACTCGAACTCGTTCGCGCCGGCGCTGCGCGCCGCGGTGCGCGAGGATGCCGACGTCGTGCTGGTCGGCGAGATGCGCGACCTCGAGACCATCGGCATGGCGATCACCGCCGCCGAGATGGGCGTGCTGGTGTTCGGCACCTTGCACACCAACAACGCCGCCAAGACGATCGACCGGATCATCGACGCCTTCCCGGCCGACCAGCAGGAGCAGGTCCGCACGACGCTGTCGGAGGGGATCGCGGCGATCATGTCGCAGCTCCTGATCCCCGCCGCCGACGGCAAGGGACGGCACGCGTCGATAGAACTGCTCCTCAAGACCCAGGGGCTCCCGAACGTCATCCGCGAGGGGAACACCCCGATGCTCTACTCGATCATCCAGGCCGGTAAGCAGATGGGGATGCAGACCATGGACGAGGCGCTGATGGCGCTCGCCCAGGCGGGGAAGATCGCCCCGCAGGACGCGCACGCCCGCGCCACCGAGAAGCAGAAGTTCGAGGCGTTGCTCAAGGGCGGCGCGGGGGGCGGGCATGCGGCCGCGGGTGGGCACGGAGCGGCCGGAGCACCGACGTCGGTCGCGGGCGCGCCGGCGAAGCCGGCAGGCGGCCACGCCGTCGCGGAGCCGGACGACGAAGAGAAGGCGGCCTGATCGCCGCCGGCGCGACCGCGCCGGCTCAGACCTGGATCAACCCCGACAGCGGCACCAGCGACTTCAAATCGAACACTTCGAGGTCCGGTTTCGCTTCGGCCGGCGGCGTCGCACCCGATCCCGCGCGCCCTGCGCGGCGGTTCACCCAGACCGTCGCCAAACCGAGCGCCCGCGCCGGCGCGATGTCGTGGTACAGGCTCTGCGCCACGTGCAGCACCTTCGAGCGGTCGAGCCCCAGCCGCTTCAGCGCCTCGTGGAAGTGCGCCGGCGCCGGCTTGTACGAGCGGACCTGCTCGGCGGTGATCACCTGGTCGAAGCGGGTCTTGAGCTGGCGGTTCGCGGTCTCGACGAACAGCGCGTCGTCGATGTTCGAGACGATGGCCAGCCGGTAGCGTTTGGAGAGGGAGGCCAGCGCGGCGACGGTGTCGGGGAACGGCGGCCAGTCGCCGACCGATCGGGCCAGAAGGTCGCGCTCCTCCGGATCGCAGCGCGCGCCCAGATCGCGCGCCAGGGTCTCGAGGACCGTGCCCAGAACCTCGCGGTACGGCCGCCAAGCGCCGGTCTCGGCGGCCGCTTCGGCGGCGGCGTAGCGCCCCAGAAGGTAGTCGTCGTCACAGACGACACCATGCCGGCGGGTCCACGGGCGCAGCGCCGTGAGAATCCCGCGCTCCCAGTCGATGAGCGTGCCGTAGCAGTCGAAGGTCAGCGCTTCGAATCGGGTCAGGTCCAACGGCTCCCCTCCGGACACCGCGTTGCCCGCGGCCGGGCGAGGATAGCCGATCCGGCGGCCGCTTCGGGTAGGATCCCGCCCCATGGCCGCCTATCTCGTCGTCAACATCGAAATCACCGACCCCGATCGCTATGCCGAGTACATCAAGGCCGCCCCCGCGTCGATCGCCGCCCACGGCGGCCGATATATCGCCCGCGGCGGTCGCAACGAAAAGCTGGAAGGCACGTATAACCCGAAGCGGTTCGTGATCCTGGAGTTCCCCACCTACGAGCGCGCGCTCGAGTGGTGGAACTGCCAGGAGTACGCCGCTCCGAAGGCGCTCCGACAGGCGTCGGCGCGCACCGACATGATCCTCGTCGAAGGTGTTCCACCCGGATGGGAGCCCAAATGAACCTGCGTTGTGCCGCCGCCGTCGCCGCATTCGCCACCGTCAGCCTGGCCCCCGCCGCCGTCCGCGCCGCCGACGACCCGGCGCTCGCGCAGGGGACGCGCATCCTGCGCCAGCCGGCGATCGGCGAACGGGTCATCGTCTTCTCGTACGCCGACGACCTGTTCACCGTCCCCCGCGAAGGCGGCGAGGCGCGCCGCCTGACCTCGTACCCCGGCGCCGAGACCGACCCGCACATCTCGCCGGACGGCAGGCTGGTCGCCTTCACCGGGCAGTACGGCGGCAACAGCGACGTCTACCTCGTGCCGATCGAGGGGGGCGAGCCGCGCCGGCTGACCTGGCATCCGGGGCTCGACGAGGCACGCGGCTTCACTCCCGACGGCAAGCGGGTCCTGTTCGCGTCGAGCCGCGCCAGCATCTTCGGGAGCAACTCGGTGTCGCTGCGGCAGCTCTACACCGTGCCGCTCGAGGGCGGGCTCCCGGAGCGCTACCCGATCGCGAACGCGCGCCGCGGCGAGCTCAGCCCCGACGGTCGCTCGCTCGCCTGGGAGGCGGAGCGCTGGCAGGAGGAGTGGCGCAACTATCGCGGCGGGCAGGCGCAGCCGATCCGCATCCTCGCGCTCGCCGATCTGTCGGTGCGCGAGGTGCCGGGGCCGCGCTCGATGAACCAGCATCCGGTCTGGCTGAACGGCAAGGTCTACTTCCTGTCGGACCGCGGCGGGCGGATGAACGTGCAGGAGTTCGACCCGTCCGGCGGCGCCGTGCGCGCGCTCACGAAGTACGCCGACTACGACGTGAAGTGGCTCTCGGCCGGCGGCGGTCTCCTGGCGTTCGAAGAGGGAGGCTACCTGCACACCCTCGACCCCGCGAACGGCCAGGTGCGTGACCTGGTCGTGCGGGTGCGCGGCGACTTCCCCTGGGCGATGCCGCAGTGGACGGACGTGACCGACAACATCAACGCCGCGAGCCTGTCGCCGAGCGGCGCGCGGGCCCTGTTCGAGGCGCGCGGCGAGGTCTTCACGGTGCCGGGCGAGAAGGGGGACGTGCGCAACCTGAGCCGCGATTCCGGCGCGGCCGATCGATCGCCGGCCTGGTCCCCGGACGGATCGCGCATCGCCTGGTTCTCGGACCGGGGCGGCGAGTATCAGCTGGTGATCGCCGATCAGGACGGCCTCAAGCCGCCGCGGACGATTGCGCTCCCGGGGCCGACCTTCTTCTTCGACCTCGCCTGGTCGCCCGATTCGAAGAAGGTCGCGTTCACCGACGAGCAGCGCCATCTCTACTGGCTCGACGTCGCCAGCGGCAAGACGACCCGGGTCGATCAGGACGCCATGGCGCATCCCGAGCGCTCGCTCGTTCCGGCCTGGTCGCCCGACAGCCGTTTCCTCGCCTACGCGAAGGAGCTGCCGAGCCACTACCGCGCGATCATGGTGCACGCGATCGAGGGCGGCGCCACGAAGCAGGTGACCGACGGCCTGTCGGACGCCATCGCGCCGGCCTGGGACAAGAGCGGCAAGTACCTGTACTTCCTCGCCAGCACCGATCTCGCGCTCAACACCGGCTGGCTCGACATGTCGTCGGTCGAGCGGCCGATGCGCCGCCAGGCCTACGTCACCGTGCTGGCGCGCTCGCTGCCGTCGCCGCTGCTCCCCGAGAGCGACGACGAGCCGGCCGGCGGCAAGGCGGACGACAAGGCGGGCAAGGACAAGGACGGCAAGGAGGCCAAGGGAGGCAAGGACAAGGGCGGCAAGGGGAAGGACGGCGGCGAGGAACCGCCGCCGGTCGTGACCATCGACTTCGACGGCATCGGTCAGCGGATCCTGGCGCTGCCGCTGCCGATCCGGAACTACACCACGCTCGTCGCCGGCGCCGCGGGAGTGGTCTTCATCGGCGAGGCGGCATTGCCGTTTCCCGATCCGTCCGGCAACCCCGGCGCCGTCACGGTGCGCCGGCTCGATCTCGCCGATCGCAAGCCGGTCGAGTTCCTGACCGGGGTGCAGGCGTTCGAGGTCTCCGCCGACGGTTCGAAGGTGCTGTACCACGCCGAGGACTGGGGCATCGTCCCGGCCGACGGCGAGCCGAAGCCGGGCGACGGCTCGATCGATTTCGAGTTGCGGATGGCGCTCGACCCGCAGGCGGAGTGGCGCCAGATCTACGAGGAGGCCTGGCGCTTCGAGCGCGACTTCTTCTACGTCAGGAACCACAACGGCGCCGACTGGAAGGCGGTGCACGATCGCTACGCCGCCTGGGTGCCGCACGTGCGGCATCGGGCCGATCTCGCCTACGTCATCAACCTGATGGGCGGCGAGCAGGGGGTCGGACACCACTTCGTGTATGGCGGCGACGCGCCCGAAACCCCCGGCACACCGGCGGGTCTCCTCGGCGCCGACGTGACCGTCGACCAGGGGCGCTACAGGATCACCCGGATCTACACCGGCGAGAACTGGAACCCCGACCTGCGCGCGCCGCTGTCGGCGCCCGGCATCGACGTGCGCGAGGGGGATTACCTGCTCGCGGTGAACGGCCGCGAGGTCAGGCCGCCGGCCGACTTCGACGCCGCCTTCGAGGGGACGGCGGAGAAGCAGACGGTGATCACGGTGAACGCGAAGCCGGTCGCCGAGGGGGCGCGGCAGGCCACCGTCGTGCCGCTGGCCAACGATCGCGCCATCCGCCGGCGCGCCCGGGTCGAGGACAACCGGCGGCTCGTCGACCGGCTGTCGGGCGGGAAGCTGGCTTACGTCTGGCTGCCCGACACCGGCGACGACGGGTACTTCTATTTCAACCGCTACTACTTCGCGCAGCAGGATCGGCCGGGCGTGGTGCTCGATGAGCGGTTCAACCAGGGCGGCTTCGTCGCGGACTACATCATCGACATCCTGGCGCGGCCGCTGCGCGGCTACTTCAACAACCCGATCGGCGATCGCACCCCGTGGACCGAGCCGCTCACCGGCATCTTCGGGCCGAAGGTGATGGTGGTGAACGAGTTCGCGGGATCCGGCGGCGACATGCTGCCGTACATGTTCCGGCAGATGAAGCTCGGGACGCTCGTCGGGGCGACCACCTGGGGCGGGCTGGTCGGCATCTGGGACTACCCGACGCTGATCGACGGCGGCGTCATCTCCATTCCGCGCGGCGGGTTTTTCAATCTCGACGGCGAGTGGGACGTCGAGAACAAAGGCGTCGACCCCGACATCGCCGTGCCGGTGACCCCGAAGGATTTCGCCGCCGGGAAGGACGCGCAGCTCGAGCGCGCCGTCGCCGAAGCGATGGCGGCGCTCGAGAAGAACCCGTTGCGGCGGCTCCGCGAGCCGGCGCCGCCGGTGCGGGTCGGACCGTAGCGCCGAGCCTGCCGGCGCGCCCGGGGACCATGCGGGTTCTCTTCCTCGACCCGTTCCACGGCGGATCGCACGCCGCCTTCGCCGACGGCTGGGCGAAGCACTCGCGGCACGCCTTCGACGTGGTGTCGATGCCGGCGCGCTTCTGGAAGTGGCGGATGCGCGGCGCGGCGCTGCACTTCGCGCGCAAGGTCGCGAACCCGCGCGACTACCAGGCGCTCGTGGTCACCGATCTCATGTCGCTGTCGGACCTGAAGGCGCTCTGGGGCGCCGACTGCCCGCCGGCGCTGCTCTACTTCCACGAGAACCAGCTGTCGTACCCGCTGCCGCCGGGCGAGACGATGGACTACCAGTTCGGGTTCACCGACATCACCAGCGCGCTCGCGGCGCGGCGGGTGCTGTTCAACTCGCGCTTCCAGCACGACGCCTTCTTCGCGAGCCTCCCGGGGTTCGTCCGGATGATGCCGGAGTTCAATCCGACCTGGGTGGTCGAGGCGATCCGCTCGCGCGCCGGGGTGCTGCACCCGGGAGTCGACCTGCCGGCGGGGCCAACCGATCTGAGGTCGCCCGATCCGGCCGGGCCGCCGCTGGTCATCTGGAACCATCGCTGGGAGTTCGACAAGAACCCGGCGGCCTTCTTCGCGGCACTCGACGCGGTGCTGCAGCGCGGGGTCGAGTTCCGGCTGGCGCTCCTCGGCGAGAACTTCCAGGTGGTCCCGAAGGAGTTCGTCGCCGCGCGCCAGCGCTACGGCGATCGCGTCGTGCAGTACGGATACGTCGCGTCGCGCGCCGGGTATCTCGACTGGCTGCGACGGGGGACGGTCGTCGTCAGCACCGCCGATCAGGAGAACTTCGGCATGTCGATCGTCGAGGCGGTGCGGCTCGGCTGCCGGCCGCTCCTGCCGCGACGGCTGGCGTACCCCGAGGTGATCCCGGAGGAGTTCCACGCCGACTGCCTGTACGACGACGCGGCGGATCTCGTCGAGCGGCTGGCCGGCCT
>DATKFL010000370.1:0-2884 GCA_035511355.1 Dongiaceae bacterium | reverse complement strand
CGGGTCCGGACGGTTTCCCTCCCGCTCACGGCAACGGACCGATCTTACGTCTTCGGCTGCGCCACGATCGGAGCCGGAGCCTTCGGGTCGGCGGGCCGGGTCGAACTTCCGCCCGCGTCCGGTCGCGGCGGCTGCGCTCCCGTGACCGCGGGTTTGGCCGGAACGGCCGTGGTGGCCGGGCCGGGGGTGGCGCGCGGAGCGGTCCACGGTTTGGGCTGCTCGGTCGTGGGTCTTTGATCGTTCATGTGGTGGTTCCTCCTTGGGTTGTGAAGCGTGGTTCGAAACTCTAGAGCCGCCCCCGGCGCGGCAACCATCGGGCGGTTCCTGATTTGCCTGTCAGGCGGGGGTTTGGCGCCGGCATGCGAATGGCTGGCTTCGGCGCGCGGAGCGCTACGGTTTTCCACCCGGGGTAGCCGGAATCGGAGTGGTCGCCCGGCGGAGCGTCGCGGCGGCCATCGAGACCGACGTCGGCCGTCCACGGCGCCGGGCCTCGCGCACCGCCTGGGTCGCAAGGTATGCGTCGATGCGCGCCTCGAGATCGCGTGGGAACCTGGGCAGCGGGCCGACCAGTTGCTCCTGGTAAAGACGCAACATGATCTCGCGGAATATCGGCAGGGCGGCGCGCGCGCCGGTCTCCTTCTCGCCGAGCGAGCGGTTGTCGTCGAACCCGACGCGGACGGCCACCGTGATTCCCTGCGGGCCGTAGGTGGAGCCGACGAAGAGGGCGTCGCGGAAGTTGCTCGTGGTCCCGGTCTTGCCCATCACCGGGATAGGAAAGTCGAGCCGGTCGAGGGCGTGGGCGGTCCCCTCCGGCAGGCGGACGACGCCGCGCAGCCCTTCCTGGATCAGGCTCAGCTCGGCGGCGCTCGGCAGGCGGCCGGCGGCCGGCGTCGCGCCGGCCGATCGGTAGAGCACCACGCTTCCGGAGACGTCGGTCACGCGGTCGATGACGTGCGGCTCCGCCAGGACGCCGGAAGCCATCGCGCGATAGGCGCTCGCCAGCTCCAGGAGCCGCACCTCCGAGGCGCCGAGGGCGGTGCTGATGTAAGGATGCAGCGGCGTGCGGATGCCCAGCTCGTGGGCGGTCCGGTTCACCTCGGCGATGCCGACCTCGCGGGCGATCCAGACGGCCACCGCGTTGCGCGACTCGGCCAGCGCCTGGCGCACCGGGATCGGCCCCAGGAACCGATGGTCGTAGTTGGCGATCCACTTGACGGTGCCGCCGGCGCCGGTCGGCACGGTGATCGGCGCGTCCGGCACCGTGGTGTCGAGGTCGAGACCCTGGTGGAAGGCGGCCAGGTAGACCATCGGCTTCCACGCGGAGCCGGGCTGACGGAGCGAGCCGGTGACGCGGTTGAGGTCCGAGTAGAGCGTGGAGCGGTCCTTGAACGTCCGCCGGCCACCGGTCTCCGCCAGGATCGCGGCGTCCGCGTTGCGCAGCACCACCACCGATCCCTGGATCATTCCCTGCGATCGGCGATGCCGCTTTTCATAGAGGGCCAATCCGCTCTCCAGCGACTCGTTGACGATCGCCTGCGCGTGGCGGTTCACGGTGGAGTGGATCGAGATCCGGCCCTGCAGCAGGTCTTCGACCGTGAAGTGCGCCCCTCCGTGCAGGGTCAGCTCCTCGAGGACGCCGCCGATCGCGGCGGGAGCCTCGGTTTTCGCCGGCCTGCGGGGGGCAAGGCGGATCGGCTCGGCCCGGCAGCGCCCGGCGACCGACTCGGCGATGGCGCCGTTGCGCGCCATGAGCGACAGGATCGCGTTGCGGCGGCCCAGGGGGCGCGCCGCGCCAGGGGCGGGGGCGTAGTCCCTGGGTGACTTGCCGATCCCGGCCAGAAGCGCCGCATCCGCCGCGTCGTCCCGCGTGAAGCTCGACAACGGTCTGCCGAGGTAGTACTCCGAGGCGGCGGCGAAGCCGTACCGGCCGTTGCCGAGGTAGATGAAACTGGCATAGCGGGCGAAGATCTCGCGCTTGGCCAGTCCCTTCGATCCGTAGCGCCGGCGCATCTCCTGCTCGATCCAGAGCGACAGGCGGATCTCCTCCGTCTTCCGGAGGAGCTTGTTCGCGGCGGGAACGCCCAGGACCGCCGCGAGGGCGCGCGCGGTCAGGTGATCGTCGATCAGGAGGTCGCTGTTCTCCCGGATCGTCAGATCCTGGAGGAAGTAGGAGCGGACGAGCTGCTGGGTGATCGTCGACCCGCCCTGCGGGAAGCGCGGCCGGAATCCATTCCCGTTCCACCAGGCCAGGAGCGAATGGGCGGCCGACTTCCCGGCCACCCGTGGAAGGGCACGGTATTCCACCCCGGAGTGGGAGAAGAAGTTCCTGTCCTCGGCCGCGAGGATCGCGTCGCGCAGGATCGGCGGCACCTCGTCGTAGGAGATCACCCGGCGGTATTCCCGCGCCATCTCGATCAGCACCGTGCCTTGGTCGTCGTAGATCTCGCCGATCCCGGGAGGCTCGAACCGGAGGAAGGCGGTGAGATCCGGCAGTCCCCGTCGATCGAAGTAGACGTGGTGCACGAACGCCGCCGCAAGGAGCAGGAAGACCGCCTGTGGCGCGAGCAGGAGGACCCCGGCGCGGCGCGACCCTCCGGGGCGCCGCCAGTCGGCCCGCGCTCCGGGGTCGGCGGGTCGATTCGGACGCGGCATCGGACCGGCTTCGCTCGGCGGCATCGGGGTTTCAGCGGTGAGTCAGTCCGGCCCGGGTGACCACCCGGGCCGGTCGTTCAGTCGATGCGGATCAGCTCGACGCGCCGATTGGTCGCGCGCCCGGCCGCGGTCCGGTTGTCGGCGATCGGACGGGACTCGCCGAAGCCCTTTTCCTTCAATCGGGATGCGGCCACCCCATGGTCCACGAGGTACTCGCACACCGCCGCGGATC
>DATKFL010000369.1:0-3168 GCA_035511355.1 Dongiaceae bacterium | reverse complement strand
CGGCGGCGGCTCGGCGCCGGCGTCCGGCGTCCCGACGACGCTCCTGGCGCTTCGGGGCCCGGGGATCTCGGCGCGCGCGCTCGGCGAGGCGCTCCGCCGCCAGCCGGTGCCGGTCATCGCCCGCATCGAGGCGGGGAGCGTGCTGCTCGATTTGCGCACCGTCGCGCCGGATGAAGAGCCGCTCCTGGAAGCGGCGGTGATCGCCGCCGCCGGCGGCGAGGCGATGCCGGCGGCCGTTCCGGCGCCTAGACGTTGAAGCGGAAGTTGATCACGTCGCCGTCCTTCACGACGTAGTCGCGCCCCTCCGAACGGAGAAGGGCCTTTTCGCGCGCCGCCGCCAGGCTTCCCGACGCGATCAGATCCTCGAACGCCACCACCTCGGCGCGGATGAAGCCGCGCTCGATGTCGGAATGGATCGCCCCGGCCGCCTGCGGCGCCTTCGTGCCCGAGGCGACCGGCCAGCCGCGGCACTCGTCCTCGCCGGCGGTCAGGAACTGGATGAGACCCAGAAGCCCGAAGGCGGCGCGGAGCACCCGGTCGCGGGCCGGCTCGGTCAGTCCGAGGTCGGCGAGGAAGGCGCGCGCGTCGTCGGGCTCCAGCCGGCTGATCTCCTCCTCGACCTTCGCCGAGAGGCCGGCGACCGCGGTCTTCGGGCGGGCGGCGCGCTCCGCGAGGCCGAGGTCGGCGGCGACGCTCGCGACCGAGGCGGCCGCCTTCTCGTCGAGGTTGGCGATGATGAGGAGCGGCTTGGCGGTGAGGAACGCGTAGCCGCGGATTCGCCGGAACTCCTCCGGCCTGAGATCGATCTCGCGGATCGGCGTCTCCTTCTCGAGCGCCTCGAGGCAGCGGCGCACGATCGGCAGCTCCATCTCGTCGTCCTTGTTCTTCATCTTCTTCAGATTGAGCTCGAGCCGCTCGAGGCGGCGCTGCGCCACCTCGAGGTCGGCCAGGAGCATCTCCATCTCCATCGAGGCGACGTCGCGGGCCGGGTCGATCGACCCCTCGCCGTGCACGATATCCGGGTCGTGGAAGGCGCGCACGACGTGCGCGATGGCGTCGACGTTGCGCATCTCGGCGAGCGGCGCCGACTGCGCGGCTTCGCCCTTGGCCACGCCGAGCACGTCGACGAGATCGAAGTGCGCGTAGGTGACCTTCTTCGGCTTGTACAGCACCGCCAGGCGATCGATGCGCGGGTCGATGACCTTGGCGACCCCGACGTTGGTCTGGCCGCGGCCGCCGTACTTGTCGACCGCGACGCCGGCGCCGGTGAGGATGTTGAACAGGCTGGTCTTGCCGACCTTGGGGAACCCGAGAAGCCCGAACTTCATGCCGCGTCACCTCTGGCCGTCCGGGTGATGGAGTCCCGGGAGCGGCGCGTATTCTACGACGCGCCGCTCCCGGTCCCGTCAGGTCTCGAGGGCGGGGACGAACAATTCGACCCGGCCGCAGGTGTCGCAGCGGAGGGCCTGGACCTCGCCCTTCGGCCTGCCGCGCACCTTCACGCCGAGGAAGAACGACCGCTCGATAGGCCCCTCGACCCAGTAGGTCGACTCGGCGCGATGCTCCTTCAGGTCCCGGAGGAACCCGGACTTCATCGAACCGCCGCACGACCCGCATCGCTGTGGCATCCGGCTCATGGCTTGCCCCCCCGATCGCGGCGCGGGCCGGCGCCGCCGCCCCTGCCCCCGTCGCCGACGCGCCCCGCATCCCGGAGGGCGCGCCGCAGGATGAATTCGATCTGGCCGTTCAGGCTCCGCAGATCGTCGCGCGCCCACAACGCCAGCGCCTCGAGCAGTTCCGGTTCGACGCGCAGCAGGAACGGGCGGCGCTCGGCCATCGTCTTATTGATAGAGCGTCCCGGTGTTCAGGACCGGCTGCGCCGCCCGCTCGCCGCACAGCACGACGAGGAGGTTCGAGACCATCGCCGCCTTGCGCTCCGCGTCGAGGCTCACGACCTTGTTCCGGTCGAGCCGCTCGAGCGCCATCTCGACCATGCCGACGGCGCCGTCGACGATCCGCTGGCGCGCCGCGATGATGGCGCCGGCCTGCTGGCGCTGCAGCATCGCCGAGGCGATCTCCGGCGCGTAGGCGAGGTGGCTGATGCGCGCCTCGATCACCTCGACGCCGGCCTTCGCGAGGCGCTCCTGGATCTCGCGCTTGAGGTGGTCGGCGATCTGCCCGGTGTTCCCCCGCAGCGACATCTGCTTCTCGTCGTGCGCGTCGTAAGGGTAGGAGGTCGCGAGGTTCCTGAGGGCCGCTTCGCTCTGCACGTGGACGTAGTTCTCGTAGTTGTCGACCTCGAAGCAGGCCTCCGCCGTGTCGACCACCCGCCAGACGACGACCGCGGCGATCTCGACCGGGTTTCCTTCGGTGTCGTTGACCTTGAGGTGCGAGGACTCGAAGTTGCGCACCCGGAGCGAGATGCGGCGCTTGCTGTAGAACGGATTGGCGAACCGGAGCCCCGGCTGGCGGACCGTGCCGACGTACGACCCGAACAGCTGCAGGACCCGCCCCTCGTTCGGATTGACGACGAAGAGTCCTCCCAGGCCGACCAGGGTCAGGATCGCCACGAGGATGCTGCCGAGGATCAGGGGCTTGTCGTCTCCCGTCGCTCCCTGCACGAGGCCATACCCCGAGGCCGCGAGCAGCAGGAGCAGAAGCGCGAGCGCCGCGAAACCCGACACCGCGCGCCGTTCCGATTCGCGAATCATCGTCGTTCCTCCCGAGCCGCCGGGATGGTGATCGGCGGCATGCTTGCGAAGTGATATCATCGCGCTATCGACATGTCAAGTGACGATGGCGGGTTCCGGGCGGGCGGCGCCCCGGTCGTCGACCGGGGGTGAATCGGTGGCCGCCGGCGACCCGGCGACTCTGTTGTATGATGGCGGCCCCTTCGGGGGGCCGTCGGAAATCGGGGCGTAGCGCAGCCTGGTAGCGCATCTGCTTTGGGAGCAGAGGGTCGGTGGTTCGAATCCACTCGCCCCGACCAGTCGCACGACGCATCCGGAAACGCCGGTCGCGGCCGCATCAGGGCCGCATCCAGCGCGCGCCTGTAGCTCAGCGGATCAGAGCACCAGCCTCCGGAGCTGGGGGTCGGAGGTTCGAATCCTCTCAGGCGCGCCAGTACGGCGCCGAGGTCGCGTCCGGTTCGCGGAGGCACCGAGCACG
>DATKFL010000368.1:0-3362 GCA_035511355.1 Dongiaceae bacterium | reverse complement strand
GGTCTCCTGCGAGCTCGACCTGCGCCCCGGCGGCATCTTCCGCACCGTCATGCGCTCGCCGGAAGGCCAGGAAGTCACCCACCTCGGCTGCTACCTCGAGGTGGTCCGCAAGGAGCGCCTGGTCTGGACCAACGCCCTCGGTCCGACCTTCCGCCCCGCCGCCACCCCGACCGGCATCCCTGCCTTCACCGCGCTCATCGCCTTCGAGTCGCACGGCCGTGGCACGCGCTACACCGCCCTGGTCATGCACAAGGATTCGGAGAGCCGCGCCCGGCACGAGGCGATGGGATTCCAGGACGGCTGGGGCAAAGCGCTCGACCAGCTCGTCGCGGCCGCCAAGCGGACGTAGCGGCGCGCACGATGAATCGGGCGGCGCTGTGCCTCGTCGTCCTGCCGGTGTCTGCTCTGCGCCTGTCCGTCCTGCTTCTGACCATGGCCGGCGGTGTCGCGCCGGTTCGCGCCGCCGAGACTCCGACGAAGACGCTCGCCGACGTCATGCTCGCCCCCGAATCGCTCGCTCCCGAGTGCAAGCCGATCAAGGGCGATTTCGGAATCTCGATCCAGGCGAGGTCGCACTACGGCACCGTGGAGAAAGCCCCTGCGCTGCTCCTCAAGCCGCCCGCGCACAAGACGCTGCAGTCATTCGCGTGCGGCGGGGCGAAAAGCACGATCTACTACTACGAATACGCGTCGAAGGCCGAACTCGACGCCGCACTCGGGTACACCAAGGCGTTCATCTGGGGCGAGGGCGGTCGGAGCGAGATGCACCCCGAATACATCCTCCCGATCGAGAACGTGCTGGTCGTCATCTCGAGCCGCGACGCGGAGTATTTCGCGAACGCCTTCTTCTATGGCGTGCCCGGCGAGGCGGGCGAGATCTTCTCCAACGCCCTCGGTCCATTCGGCAAGAAGGACTACGCCTCTGCCGAGGCCGGCTTCCGCGCCGCGATCCAGAAGTCGCCCGACCTCCTCGTGGGCCATCTCTACCTCGGCCACTGCCTGTTCTTCCGGGAGAAGTACGCCGACGCGATTCCCGAGTACGAGCGCGCCACGACCCTCGCCGCCGCGAACGGCGGCCTGACGCGGGTCAACGGTCGCATTCTCTCGGACCAGTTGGGTATGGCGTACGCGCTCACCGGCCGGCTCGACGACGCGCGAACCTCCTTCGAGGCTGCCATCAAGCGCGATCCCGACTACCCGATGTCGTACTACAACCTCGCCTGCACCTTCGCCGAACTGGGGGACCTCGACGCCGCGCTCGCCTCCCTGAAAGCGGGCCACGCGCGCCGGCAGAACATGCTGCCCGGCGAGACTTATCCCGACCCCCGCGCCGACGACTCCTTCAAGAAGTACCTCGCCGACCCGAGGTTCAAGGCGGCGATGACGGACCTGGGGTACTGAGCGGACGTTGGAGCGGGCGCCGGAGCTGACGCTTCCGTTCGGCCGGCGGACTCGATGGCGGGTTGCACGCCTGCGTTCCGACCGCGACGTCGATGTCTGGCCGCACGCATCCGCTCGACGGTCGAGCTCGATAGCTGGGCGGACGCAGGCTCTCGGCCGGCGGCCTCGACTGCCGGGACGCCTCGATCGCTTGGACGCCTCAGTCGCTTGGACTCCTCGATCGCTTGGACGCCGCCTTCGTGAAAAAATCTGCAAAAACGTGTTGACTCCGAGGTAGTATTGTCGTAACTTACACCTTGCGCGATCGCCCTCCTGCCGACCCCCATCGCGCCTCGGAGGGTTTGCATGACGCCCGTTTCCGCAGCCGCCCACGCGGTCGAGCCGCCGCACCCGCGAGGCTCGTCGGAGTCCGTCCACCTCACCGCTGACGCGTCGCTCGTCCCGATGGAGATCATGACCCCGCCGTTCCGCGAGGACGCGCGCGGCCTCATGCGCGATCTGGCGGCGTTCCTTCTCGACCGGCACCTGCGGCGCCTGGCGCGGATGCGCAATCCGGTCGACCTGCGACTCGGTCGCCTTCTGGCGGACTTCGACGCGCGGTCGGGCCCGCTCGCGCTCGGCTTCGCGCGCCTCGGCGACTACGTCATCGAGCGGCTCGGCCTCACGGTGCGCCGCGCCCGCGCCCTCGTGGCGCTGGCCCGCGGCCTCGAGCCGCTCCCCCGGCTCGCCGCCGCGTTCGAAGCCGGCGACATTTCGCGCTCCCAGGCTCGCGTCATCCTCCGCGTCGCGACTCCCGAGACCGAAGCGGCCTGGCTCGATCGCGCGCGCCTGCTCACCGTGCGCCGGCTCGACCGCGAGGTGCGTGCCGCGATGGCGCAGAACGCCGGTGCGGGGATCGCCCCGGCGGAGGCCGCCGACGCGGAGCCTGCCGGACCGATGGCCCCAGTTGTCGATGAGGACGACGTGCCGGGTGCATGGATCGACGTCCCGGTGCCGCAGCGCCTGCGACCACTCTGGGACAAGGCGATCGAACTGGCTCGCCGTACCTCCGGCTCCAGCGATCCGGTCTGGGCCTGTGCGGAAATCATCGCCGCCGACTTCATCGCCGGCGTGCCCGACCTCGCCTCCCTGCTCGCGCGCGAGACTGAACCCGAACCGGCGACGCATCCAGGATGCGACGCCCCCCCGCACTCCTCGCTTCAGGAAGACACCGATCTCTTCGAGGAAGTCCTCGGCGCGCTCGAGAGCGAAGTCGGTTGCGATCGCCGGTTTCCACCGCTCGAAGGTCTCGACGTCGCGCTCCCTGCCGCGACCGAGCCGCGCGCCGAAGATTCCCCACGGGAGATCGACCGGCGCCTCCGCGAACTGGTGCGGCTGCGTCAGAACGTCGCCTGGCACCAGGGTCGGTTGCTGCGTCTGTTCGTGGGGCGTCGCCTCTACCGCGAACTCGGCTTCCTTTCCTTCTCACGCTACTGCTCCGAACGCGCCGGCATCGGCAGCCGCCGCGCGTGGGAGCTGGTCAGCCTCGAGCGCCGGCTCTGGCTTCTGCCGCGCATCACCGCCGCCTACCGGACCGGCGCGCTCTCTTGGGTGCGCGCCGCGATGATCGCGCGCGTCGCCACCGATCGAACCGAGGCAGCCTGGCTGCATCTCGCCGGCTCGGTCACCGTCCGCCGCCTCGAAGAGGAGATCGCGCTCGCGGAGCGCACCGAAGAGGCCCGCACTGCCGGCGCGCTCCCCGTCGGCACGCTGCCAATCGGGATCGCTCCCCCGCCCGGCCTCGATCCGGATGGCCGAGTGCAAATGTTGGCCCCGAGTCGGCGCGAGCGGGCGGCCGACATCGCCGGCCCCGCCGACAGCGCGAATCCCACCAACCCGGGCGGCCTCCCCAGCGCCGCCGGCACCGCCAGCCCCCCCGCCACGGCCGCCACCGTTCGTCTCCGCTTCTGGGCGCCGCTCGA
>DATKFL010000367.1:0-2050 GCA_035511355.1 Dongiaceae bacterium | reverse complement strand
AGCCGGGCCGGCGCGACCCGCGCCAGATCACCTTCGCCGACCTGACCGGCGTCGGCGTGCAGGACGTCGCGGCGGCCAACGTCGTCATCGAGCGGGCGCGCGCCGCCGGCGCCGGGCAAAGGATCGACGCATGACCCGGCGCGCGGGCGGGGCGGTGCTCGCGGTCGCGCTCCTCGCGGGGACGCAACTCCTCCTCGCCGGCGAGCCGCCTGCGTCGATCGACACCGGCAGGATCGACACCGCCTTCGCGGCCGACACGCGCACCGCCAGCCCCGGGTGCGCGGCCGGCATCGTGCACGCAGGGCGTCTCGTCTGGTCGAAGGGGTATGGCTACGCCAGCGTCGAGCACAAGGTGCCGATCGACTCCGGGACCGTCTTCGATCTCGGTTCGACCTCGAAGCAGATCACGGCGGCGCTGGTGGCGCTCCTCGTGAACGAAGGGAAACTCAGCCTCGACGACACGGTGGGCCAGTTCGCGCCCGAGATGCCCGAGCCCACGCGCCGGGTCACGCTGCGGCAGCTCCTCAACCACACGAGCGGCCTGCGCGACTACACCGACATCCTGTCGCTCGCCGGCCGTCGCGAGGCCGACGTCACCACCCGCGAAGAAGCGCTCGCCGCCATGCGGCGGCAGCGGGGCGTGAATTTCGAGGCCGGCTCCGCCTACCGCTACTGCAACAGCGGCTACTTCCTGCTCTCGGTCATCGTGGAGCAGGTGCGGCGGACGAGACTCCGCGGCATCGCCCAGAAGACGATCTTCGCGCCGCTCGGCATGGAGCACACCACCTTCTTCGACGACCACACCCTGATGGTCCCACATCGCGCCACCGGGTATTCGTGGCGACCGGGGTCGACGCCCTCGGTCGAGATGTCCGACTGGGAGCAGGTGGGCGACGGCGGCGTGCAGTCGTCGATCGAGGACATGGCGCGGTGGGCGGCGCTGTTCGACGACGACGCCCCGAACTCGCCGCTCCCGGCGGCGTGGCTGCGTGAAACGCTCGAGACACCCGGGAGGTTGAAGGACGGCACGACGCTGCGCTACAGCCTCGGCCTTGGGCTCGACACCTATCGGGGCCTCCGCGTGATCGAGCATGGCGGCGCCTGGGCGGGGTATCGCGCCATGCTGATGCGCATTCCCGACTGGCGGGTCACCACCCTCGTGCTGTGCAACTACGCGCAGGCCGACACCCGGTCGCTCGCCGCCACCCTCGCCGACGCGGCGCTCGAGGCCTTCCCCCCCGCCTCCTCGCGGCATGGCGCGCCCCGTGTCGAGCCGGCGCCTCCGGTCCACGCACGCGCTCCCCTCCCCGCCGCGGGCGACGTCGAGACCTACTACAGCCTCGCGCTCGGCGAGGTCGCCACGTTGAGGCGGGTCCAGGGGGATCTCGCGATCGACGAGGGGGATCGGTCGACCCCGTTGATCCAGAACGGCAAAGCCACCTGGACGACGGCCGACGGTCGGGTCACGCTCCGGTTCGCGGAGGACCGCCAGAGCCTGACCTGGGCCGACGAAGGCGAGAGCGACCCCCGTCCGGCGACCTACCGGCGCGCCCCGGCCAAGGTCCCGGTCTCCGTCGACCGGCTCAGGAAGATCGGCGGCACCTACCAGAGCGACGAGATCGGCCCCGCCTGGGAGGTGACCTTCTCAGGTTCGAAGGGGCGCGTCGCGATCGCGGGAGGCGAGTCGTTCGATCTCGAGCCGCTCGACACCGATCTTTTCACGAGCGATGCCGGCCTGATCGCCGTCGAACGCGACGCCCACGGCCAGCCGTCGGCGCTGGTCGTCACCAGCCGCGGCGTCGTCGGCCTGCGCGTGCCGCGTCTCCCGGCCCCCGCCGCCGGCGGCCGATGACGGCGGCCGCGGTATAATCCCGCTCCATGGGCGACGTGGCGTTCGAATACGTGGTGCGCACCCGGGCGAACTCCGAGGAAACCTACCGCATCGAAGTGGAGAAGGCTCCGGGGCACTGGATCGCCGTCGTGCGGCTCCCCGACGGCGCCACCTGGAACATGGATCGCTTCGATCCGCGCGCGCCGGCCCTGCCGAAGC
>DATKFL010000366.1:0-7236 GCA_035511355.1 Dongiaceae bacterium | reverse complement strand
GGTCGAAGCGCAGCCTCCCGCGGCGAAGTAGGCGCTCGAGGCACCGCGATGCGCCGGGCCGTCGCGATCCTGGCGGCCGGCGCGCTCGCCGCCGCGGCCGCCTGCCGCGAGCGCATCGCGACGCCGGTCGCGCCGGAGTCGCCCGCCTCCAGCGCCGCCCCCGCCGCCTACGTCGGCGCGGCCGCCTGCGCCACCTGCCACGCCGCCGAGACGGCGCTCTGGAAGTCGTCGGATCACGCCCTCGCGATGCAGGCGGCGACCGACGCCACCGTGCTCGGTGACTTCGGCGGGAAGCGGGTCACCGCCCAGGGCGTGACCTCCACCTTCGCGCGCGCCGGGGACGGGGCCTTCACGGTCACGACCGACGGTCCCGACGGCCGGCTCGCGCGGTTCAAGGTCGCCTACACCTTCGGCGTGCACCCGCTGCAGCAGTACCTCGTCGAGCTCCCGGGCGGACGGTACCAGGCGCTCGGCCTCGCCTGGGACAGCCGGCCGCGCGCCGCGGGCGGGGAGCGCTGGTTCCACCTCTATCCGCGCGATCGGATCGATCATCGTGACCCGCTCCACTGGACCGCCCCCGATCAGAACTGGAACTACATGTGCGCCGAATGCCACTCGACCGATCTGCAGCGCGGCTACGACGCGGCGGCGGAACGCTACCGGACCACCTGGAAGGAGATCGACGTTGCCTGCGAAGCATGCCACGGTCCCGGCTCGCGGCACGTCGCATGGGCCGAAGCCGCGGCGGCGCCGGCGGGCGGGGGGAAGGGCGATGCCCGCGGCGGCGATCCCGGACTCGAGGTCCGGTTCGCGCGACGCGACCCGGCGGTGTGGGGCTTCGACGGCGTGCACCCGACGGTCGCGCGCGCCGCGGCGCCCCCCGCGTTCGACGCGGCGCTCGAGACCTGCGCCCGCTGCCACGCGCGCCGCGGCTGGGTCTGGGAGGAGGTCCGCCCCGGCGCGCCGCTCGCCGACACGCACCGCGTCGCCCTGCTCGACGCCGACCTCTATTTCGACGACGGACAGATCAAGGAGGAAGTGTACGAATACGGCTCCTTCCTCGAGAGCCGGATGCACCGCGCCGGGGTGACCTGCGCCGACTGCCACGATCCGCACTCGGGGAAGGTGCGCGCCGCGGGGAACGCGCTGTGCGGCCAGTGCCATCTGCCGTCGCACTTCGATGCGCCGGAGCATCATCATCACCGCGCCGGCTCCGCCGGCGCGCGGTGCGTCGCCTGCCACATGCCCGAGCGCACCTACATGATCGTCGATCCGCGGCGCGACCATTCGCTGCGCGTCCCGCGACCCGATCTCGACGCCTCGACCGGCGCGCCCGACGCCTGCACCGCGTGCCACGCCGATCGCGGCGCCGGCTGGGCCGCCGCGGCGGTGCGGCGCTGGTACCCCGCCGGCCGGAGCGGCCGCCCCCACTTCGGCCAGGCGCTGCACGCGGCCCGGGCCGGGGCGCCCGGCGCTTCCGGCGCGCTCATCGCGATCCTCGCCGACACCGAGGCGCCCGACATCGTCCGCGCGACCGCGCTCATGGCGCTGTCGCACCATGATGCCGCGACGCCCGGTGGTCCCTACGCGTCGGCGATTCCCGCGGCGGTCGTGGCCGCGACCCGAGACCGCAGCGATTTCGTCCGGCGGGCGGCGGCCGAGTGGATCGATGCGCTGCCGGCGGAGGCGAAGCGGCGGATCGGCACGCCGCTCCTTTCCGATCCGATCCGCACGGTGCGTCTTTCCGCCGCCGCAAGCCTCGCCGGCCCTCCCGACCCCGGCGCCACCGGCGGGTCACCCGGCGCCGCCCGGCGGGGCGAAGACGCGGCCCTCGCGCGCGCGGTCGCGGAATACCGGCAGTCCCTCGCCTTCAACGCCGATCGCGCCGACGGCCAGTTCAACCTCGGCAACCTCGAACGCCAGGTCGGGAACGACGCCGCCGCCGAAGCCGCCTACCGCCGCGCCATCGCGCTCGATCCGACCTTCGTCCCGGCGCCGGTCAATCTCGCCGATCTGTACGCCGCTGCCGGGCGGGACGCCGACGGCGAGACCGTCCTCGAGGCGGCGCGGGCGCGCAACCCGCAAAGCGCCGACATCGCCTACGCGCTCGGCCTGCTGCGCATCCGCCGGCACGACGCCGCCGGCGGTCTCAATCTTCTGAAGCGCGCCGCGGCATTGCGGCCGGAAGATGCCCGGTATGCCTACGTGCATGCGGTCGCGTTGCACGACGGCGGCGACGCGCCCGAGGCGATCCGGCTCCTCGAAGCGGCCGCCGCGCGCCATCCGTACGACGCCGACATCGCCGGTGCGCTCGCGGCCTACTACAACGAGCGCGGCGACCGCGCGAAGGCGGCGCGCTGGGGCGAGCAGGTCAGGAAGCTGGGTGGGTAGCCGGCGCATCGAGCGGGATGAAGGTCCCGTCATCGATGTGCCCGTCCTTCGCGTGGTACAGCGTCACCCCCGACACGAACTGGAATCCCGGCGCGTCCGACGGGCCGACGACGGCACCGGTCTGGTGGAAGCGGACCCGCCCGGCGCTGGTGTCGAGGACGATCCGTTCGCTCGTGTGCAGGTGACCGCCGAGCGCGATCTCGAGCCGGTGCCCGCCGAGGCTGTCGAGCACTTCGGCGAGGTTCGAGACGACGTGCCGGTACTGCGGGCGGCCGTCGATCCGGATGAGGGTCGGAGCCGGAGGGTCTTCGGTGAACCCGGACAGACGCTCGACCGCCGACACGAACGGGATGTGGTTGAAGGTGACCACCGGCATCGCCGCCGGGAGGTGCGCCAGGTCGCGCCGGAGCCACTCGACCTGGGCCGCATCGACGTGCCCGTAATAGGCCGTGTCCTCGAAGTCGACGCTGTGCAGCCCGACGAAGTGGATCCCGCCCCAGGTGAACGAGAAGTACTCCGGGCCGACGAAGCTGCGGCAGAGCGCGCGCCCGTACATCGGGTGATCGCGGCTCACGAGCGACAGCGCCCGCTCGATGCCGAACAGGTCGTGGTTGCCGGGGACGACGAAGACCGGCACCGTGAACTTCGCCAGCTCCCCCGCCAGCAGCTCGTAGTAGCCGCGCGCCTCCGTCTCGCCGACCCGCAGCGCGTCGCGCACGAGATCCCCGGTGATGATCACGAAGTCGGGCTTCTCTTTCTCGACCAGGGCGCGCAGCGCCACCGTGCGCGGCAGCGACTGCGGGCTGAGGTGGGTGTCGGAGGCGTGCAGGAAGGTGAAGGTGCCCGACCCGGCGCGCCGGACCAGGGGGAAATCGATCGACGCCGGCGGGCCGGCCGGCGGGCGTTCGAGAAGCCGCCACGACTTCCCCGGCGCCGCCCAACCGTCCGGGAGGCTGACCGAGATCACCGCCGCGTCGCCCGCCGCCTCGAGGGCGTATCGGCCGTCCGCACCGGTCACCACCACGTCGCGCAGGTCGCTGACCGCCACCCCGGCGATGCCGGCCTCCCCCGGGTCGCGGCGGCCGTTCCGGTTGGCGTCGTCGTAGACGCTGCCGGCGACCTTGCGCGCCGGCGCGGCGGCGGCAGGCGCGGCGGCGGGGGCAGGGGCCGCCGGCCTCGCGGTCACCGGCGGGACGGCCGCCCGCGCGGCGGTCGCGACCGCGCCGATTACCGCCAGAACGACTGCCAGGGTCCTGATCGTGGTCCGCATCGGAGGCTCCCTACGCACCGTCGGCGGCGCATGTTCATCGGCCGGTCGCAAATCTTAGTGAAATTCACCGGACCTGTCCGTCTCACCTTCCAAAGATGAGAGACCGGACCTCTCCAGCGGTTCGAAACGGCACGTGGCAGGGCGGTCGGCCGGCCGCCCTGCCACCGACCGTCCACTCCGGTCCCGTCGGGAGGGTCTGATGCCCAGGAACGATTTGCAGCAGTTCGTCGTCATGCCGGCGCGCGGCCTGCGCGCCGCCACCCTCGGCACGCGGGAGACGGTCGCCTTCCTCGTGGCCAACCAGGCGGGACCGATGCGCCTCGGCGTCGCCGGCGCGGCCTTGGCGGGGGCGCGGCGGCTCGTCGCCGCGCCCGGCAGGGTCCGGGTGCTCGATTCGATTCACGAAGACGGCGCCAAACTGATCGAGGTGTCGGAGGCCGGCCTTCTGGCGCTGCGGGCCGAGCAGCCCGGTCTGCGCGTGGTGCCGGTCGTCTACTACCAGACCGCCGAGGCCCCGCGCCTGACCGTCTCCGGCCGGGCCCGGGCGGCCGGCGGCCGCGCGAGCGTCGCGATGACCATCCGCCTCCTCTCGGCGAAGAGCGCCGCCCCGGTCAAGGGTGCGGACGTCGTCGCCTTCACCGACTTCGAGGCACGCGAGGGGGCGATGGGGAAGACCGACAGCGCCGGCAAGGTGCGCCTGGCGCTCGGCCCGTCTTCGCGTCGGATTGAGCGCCTCTACGTCTACCCGGAGCTCGGCTACTGGGGGCTCTTCCGCAAGGGGATCACCCTCAAGAACGGACAGACGATCAGCCTGAATCCGCTCGACCTCGCCTACGCCGACGGGGTGCGGCATTTCCTGCCTCCGGGCCAGGTGGCGACCGGGCAGGGCGTGAAGGTGGCGGTCGTCGACACCGGTATCGGGCCGCATCCCGACCTCCAGGTGCAGGGCGGGCTCAACACGGTGCACGGCGAATCGCCGACCGACTTCGCGGACAGCGGCGCCCTGCACGGCACGCACGTCGGCGGCATCATCGCGGCGCGCGGCACGCCGCCGAAGGGGATCCGCGGGGTGGCCCCGGGGGTGACCCTGCGCAGCTACCGGGTCTTCGGCCGGAACGCGAAGGGTGCGAGCAACTTCGCCATCGCCAAGGCGATCGACGCGGCGGTCGCCGACGGCTGCGACCTGATCAACATGAGTCTCGGCGGCGGGCCGCCCGACCAGTTGACCAGCGCCGCCATCGCCGACGCCCGCGCCGCCGGCGTTCTCGTGATCGTCGCCTCCGGCAACGACGATCGCAGCCCGGTCTCCTTCCCCGCCTCCGACCCGCGTTCGGTCGCGGTCTCGGCGGTGGGGCGCAAAGGAACCTTTCCGGCGCACTCCCTCGGGGCCGGCGACGTCGCGGCGCCGTACGGCAGCGACCCGCACGACTTCATCGCGTCGTTTTCGAACATCGGCCCCGAGATCGACGTTGTCGGTCCCGGTGTCGACATCATCTCCACCGTCCCCGGCGGCTACGCCAGCATGAGCGGCACGTCGATGGCCTGCCCCGCGATCACCGGGATGGCGGCCCGGATCGTCGGCGCACACCCGGCGGTCGTCGGCGCCGCGCGCGATCAGGCGCGCTCGGACGCGATGGCGCGGCTGCTCTCGAGCGCCGCTCGGAGCCTCGGATTCGCACTAAGATACGAGGGTCATGGACTGCCCCGATGAACCCGGAGCAAGGCGTTGAAGCGCTTCATCCTGCGCTACACCGGCAAGGGCACGCCGCCCGCGGCGCTGGCGAAGCAGGTGCAGGCGGCCCCTGATCTCGACCTCCTCGAAGAGAGCGGCCGGATGATCTTCGTCGAAGGCGCGCGCGCCGCGATCGAGCGGCTGGCCGCCGCGCACCCCGACTGGCTGCTGACCGAGGAAGCGACCGTCCCCCTCCCCGACCCGCGCAAGAGGGTCAGGAAGGCGTCGCGCTAGCAGCCCGTCCGTCCGGTTGCCGCCGAAGCGCGCCTTCGGGTGGCGTATCATCCCGCCCACGTCCCACGCAAAGGCGCCGATGACCGACCTGGACACCATCTCGACGCTCCTCCGCGCGCATCGCGGCGGCGATCGCGGCGCGCTCGACCGCCTGATGCCGCTGGTCTACGACGACCTGCACCGGCTGGCGCGGCGGCAGTTGCAGGGCGACGGCGGGAGCGCCCGCACGCTCGACACCACCGGCCTGGTGCACGAGGCGTATCTGCGACTCGCCGGGAGCACGCGCGCCGCCTGGGAGGGGCGCGGCCATTTCTTCGCCGTGGCGGCCCGGGCGATGCGCCAGATCGCCGTCGACTACGCGCGCGAGCGCAGCGCGGCGAAGCGCGGCGGCGGCCTGCGCCCCGAGACGCTCGACGACGACAGTGTCGCGGTCATGTCGCGGGCCACCGAGATCCTGGCGATCGACGAGGCGCTCGCCGGGCTCGGCAGCCTCGACCCGGTGCTGCCGCACATCGTGGAGTGCCGCTTTTTCGCCGGGCTGACCGAGGAGGAGACCGCCGAGGCGCTCGCCCTGCCGCTGCGGACCGTGCAGCGCGACTGGGCCCGGGCGCGCGCCTGGCTGAAGCGCGAGATGGGCGGCGCGCCTTCGGGCGGTGGTCCCGGGGCCGGAGGCAGCGCCGGGTCCGGCGGGGTGGCGCGATGAGCGATGCCGGCCGCCGCGCCCGCGCCGATGCGATCCTGCGCGACGCGCTCGATCGTTCCGCGGAGGATCGCGCGGCGTTCGTGCGCGCCGCGGCGGAGGGCGATGCCGCCCTCGAAGCCGACGTCCTGTCGCTGCTCGCCGACGCGGAGAGCGACCCCACCGCCCTCGCTCCCGGAAGCGCCCTCGCCGGGGCGTTCGGCGCTGCGCTCCTGCGGCGCTTCGACGGCGAGGGCGCCACTGACGGCCGGGTCGGCCCGTTCCGCGTAGTGCGCGAGATCGGCCGCGGCGGCATGGGCGTCGTCTACCTCGCCGAGCGGGTCGAAGGCGGCTTCACGCAGCGCGTGGCGCTCAAGATCGCCGCGCCCGGCGCCGCGTCCGAGGCGCTCGCGCGGCGCTTCGAGCGCGAGCGGCAGATCGTCGCCTCGCTCGATCACCCGAACATCGCCCGCCTGGTCGACGGCGGGCGCACCGCGGAGGGCCGGCCCTACTTCGCGATGGAGTTCGTCGACGGCGAGCGGATCGACCGGTATTGCGACCGGCTGCGGCTCGACGTCGAGGCGCGCCTCGCGCTCGTCCGCACGGTGGCCGCGGCGGTGCAGCATGCGCACGCGCGCCTCCTCGTGCATCGCGACATCAAGCCGGGAAACATCCTGATCTCGGCGGGCGGCGAGGTGAAGCTCCTCGACTTCGGCATCGCCAAGCCGATCGGACTGCATCCCGACGCCGGCGCCGAACCGCTGACCCGCACCGACCTCCACCCCATGACGCCGGAGTACGCCAGCCCCGAGATGGTCCGCGGCGAGGCGGCGACGACCGCCTCGGACGTCTATCAGATCGGCCTGCTCCTGTACGAGCTGCTCACCGGGGTGCGGGCGCAGCCGCTCGAGGGCCGTACCGCCACCGAGG
>DATKFL010000365.1:0-5321 GCA_035511355.1 Dongiaceae bacterium | reverse complement strand
TCACCGTCGCGATCCCCATCCGGGTGGAGACACCGCCGATCGTCAGAAGCGGCGGCCCGTAGATCTCGATGCGGGTGATCCGCGCCCGGAGGTTGGGCGACGGGAAGAGCGGGAAGAGGGCGTTGTTGATGGTGTCGAGATGCGACTGGTTGATGATGACGTCCGGTCCCTTCCCGGCGAAGGTGACGTCCGGGTCGGTGCCGGTCTCGATGCCCAGGAAAGTGTCGGCCAGCGCCGAGCGGTACGGCCGATCGAGGATCTTGCTGGCCGTGAAGGTGGCGTCCTTGTAGATCGGCTTGCTGGCGGTCCCCGACACGCCGAGCACCCGCGCGGTGGCGGTGTTGCTGTCGTGGTCGAAGACCCGCTTGGTCCGATCCATGTCGGTGGTGGCCGGGACGAGATAGCCGCTCGCGGTCGGATCGTTGAACCAGCCGACCACGAGGCGTGCCCCCGCCTCGGCCGCGTACAACGCGGCCGCCGAATTGCGCTCGTTCTCGGCGATGGTGTTCTCGGTCTGCGCCATCATCGTGTACGACAGGCCGAGGAGGCTCAGGATGACCGTGATCAGGGCCGCCAGGATCAGGGCCGACCCTTCTTCGCGGCGTTTCGACGGCGCTGCTTCGCTGTTCATCGTCGTGTCCTTCGCGTGGGCGCGCATCGCTACGGCCCCGCCGTGACGGTGAGATCCGGGAAGACCGTGAACTGGCAGGTGCCGTTCACCCCGGAGACGTCGGTGAACCGGTACTGGATGGTGACCAGGTCGCCGGAGCCGGTCGACGGGTTGACCATCTGGGTGCTGAACCCGAGCATCATGTTGACCAGGCAGGTGCCGCACGAGCCGTTCGCCGTCGCCGGCAGGCTGAGCGGGAAGACCGAGTAGTCGCCGGTCGCGGGGGTCGCGGCGCCAGCGCCGAAGTTGCTGACGTTGGCGCCGGTCGGATACTGGATCGTCTGGATCAGGTGGGTGCCGATGGTGTTGCCCCAGGTGAGGACGATCCGGTCGATGGTCAGGTCCTTCCCGGAGTTGTTGATGATGTCCCAGGAGAGGTTCTTGTTCTGGTTCGACGCCTTGCCGTTGGTCGGCGACAGGTTCGGGTTGGTCGGAGTGATCTGGCAGGCGAGGTTGGCGGTCACGGTGTAGCGCGTCTGCCAGATCTGGGTGCAGCCGGAGGCGTTCTCCACCTCCCAGTAGATCGTGTAGATCCCCGCCCCGTCGTTCGACGAGTTCCAGCCCGGGAAGGTGAAGGGGGACGAGACCGCGGTGTGATCGTAGGTGTCGCCGGTCCCGTTGATCCGCGGGATGTGCACGCGCGCGCGGGTGTAGGTGTCGGGACCCGAGACGGTCATCGCGATGCTCACCATCCCGGCGCCCGAGGCGCCATCCGCGGGCGACGGGCTGATCGAACCGGTGAACACGCAGCCGACCGACGCCGGGTCGGCCTTGGCGCTCTCGTTGCCGCAGAGATCGGCCGCGGTGATCGTATAGAAGTAGGCGTACCCGGGGAGAAGCGCCGCGATGTCGCTCGACGTCAGGTTGTTGGTCCAGGAGGGGGTCGTCGAGGTCCCGACCAGGGTCCAGGAGCCGGAGCTGATGCTCAGCGGGTTGGTCGTCGAGATCTGGTTGGCGCGGTAGATCTTGTACAGGTTGATGAAGGCCGGCGTGCCGTTGACCTTGGTCGTGACCGGCTGCCAGGTCAGGTTCACGACCGCCGAGGTGGGACGCGCCGCGGTCATCGCCAGAGGCTTGCTCGGCGCCACGGCGGTCTGCGCCTGGCCCGAGATGCTCGCCGCCGCGCCCGCCGTGTCGCAGGTGTCGGTCATCACCAGCTTGTAGTAGTAGGTCTGGCAGTTCGCCACCTGCGTGTCGGTGTAGGTGATTGCCCCGGTGCCGAGGGTCGACGAGTCGGCGATCTTGTTGGTGAGGTCGTTCGGCGTGAAGCCGGCGACCACGTCCCGGTACAGCTTGTACCCCTTGCCGTCGCGCAGGATGGTGTTGCCGCTCATCAGGTCGGGGTCGTTGGTCACGGTGCCGTTGTTGGTCTTCACCTGCTGCCAGTTCAGGATCACCTGGCTGTCCTGCACCGGCGTCGTGCCGTCGCCGGTGGCGGTGAGGCCCGCCGGCTGCGCCGGCGGCGTCGTGTTGCTCACCACCGCGCAGGGAGGCGTGGCGGTCGGCGACCAGCCGCTCTGGTTGCCGACGAGATCGCGTGCCTGCACCTGGAAGCAGTAGTTGCCGCCCATCGTCAGGCCCGAGATGAAGCCGTGCCCGTCGTAGTCGATCACGCCGTACTCGTTGTGCGGGTAGGTCACCGAGGCGGTGCTGAAGGCGCTCGGCGAGCCGTTCGGGTAGTACTTCACGGTGTACGAGGTGACGCCCGACTCGGCGGTCGGCGTGTCCCACTTCACCAGCATGCCGCCGCAGTGCCCCGGCACGGCCGAGACGTTCAGGGGGTTCGGGGGGGGCGTAATGTCGATGTCCTTGATGCCGGTGCGCCCGAGGTTCTCGGCGTTCACGTCCGACACCAGGTCGAGCTTGCGGTAGTGCGTCGTCGCGGTCGCGTCGCTGGCGTCGGTGTAGTCGAGGTCGTCGTCCGGCGTCATGCCGACCAGGTTCACGGTGATCCGGCGGATCTTCGACCGGGTGACGCTGTTGGCGTCGGCGCCGCCGATGTCGTCGCCGCTCGAGGCCGGGGTGTCGGGACCGAGCTGGGCGCCGGAGTCGGGCCAGTACTGGAAGCGCATGCTCCGGATGTTGTCGGCCACCGGCTCGAAGACGAAGGCCGACGAGGCCTGCGGCGATGCCGGGTAGGTGCCGTTCACGTCCGCGAGGGTCACGCGGTACAGGGTGTAGGGCGGGTTGTTCTGCACCACCGCGACGTTCGGGATGGTGACCGTCTTGACGGTGCGGGTGCGCGGGCGGTCGGTGTCGATCCGGAGGGTCAGCGTGTCGGGCCCGGTCGGCCCGGGCTTGGCGAGGACGTAGGTCACGATCTCGTCGTTCCCGGTCGACACGACGTTGTAGACCGTGCCGGGCAGGGAGGTCTCGGGAGTGACGCTGGCGGTCGGATCCTCGAAGTCGTAGTCGGCGCGCACGGTCACCGCGGTGTCCCAGGCGCCCTCGACCTGCTCGTCGACGCGCGAGGCGTCGCCGTCCGGGTTCGCGTTGTACCCGGCGAGACGGAGGTCGGAGACCATCCGGTCGAAGGCGACGCGGGTCGCCTGCTGCTGGTCGGAGAAGTTCTCCCCGCTCTTGTACGACTTCTGCGCCGCGCTGTAGAAGATGAAGACCACCGCGGCGACGATGGCGAAGATCGCCGAGGCGAGCAGCATCTCGATCAGGGTGTAGCCGGCCGACTTCCGCGTGCCCTCGTTCCGTTCGTGCCTCACGACTCCTCCGATCCGCCGCGGCGCGAAGACCGCGGCTGGTCATCTCTTCTTCAGAATCTCAAGGTCGACATGCGCACCGAGTGCGGCTGTCCCAGCTCGTTCCAGGAGACGTCCACGGTCAGGCGGATGCCCGCCGCTGCGCCGAAGTTGGGCGTGCCGGGGCCCACCGCATCGATGGTCACCGTCGCGACGCCGTTGTTGAGCTTCCGCTGCACCTCCGACTGCCAGCCCTGGATCGGGCTGCCGCCCGTGGTGCTCAGGACCGTGCGGGTCGTGTCGGTCGAGGCCGCGCCGAGCGTGGTGTAGAGGCCGGTGAAGGAGGCGCGGTCGAACTCCTCCATGATGTCCTGCACCAGCGCGGAGGCCTGGGTGATGGTCTTGCCGTTCTTCACCTGCCGCCCGCCGAGGATGAACATCGTGGCGACCGAGAGGAGCAGCCCCGCGAGGACGCCGATGGCGATGATCACCTCGACGAGGCTGAATCCCCGCTCGCCGCCGCGGCCCGTCGGCCGACCCGTGTTGTCGTCTGTCCGGTTCATCACGCGCTCCTTAAGGCACATAGGTGGAATAGGCGGTCGACACCGTGCCGCTCGGCGTCACCGAGATCGTGTAGCGATCGCCGCGGTCGGCGTTGATCCCCATGCTGATCACCAGCGTCTGGGTCGCGGTCAATCCGGTGGCGCCGCCGGTGCTGAAGGTGATGCTCGCGGCGCTTCCGGTCTCGAGGTTCACGCCGTCCTCGATCCGACGGGTGATCGCATCCCCCTTGACGTTCGTGAAGGAGTACTGGTTGGGGGCGGTGGCGTGCGACTGGTTGTTGAGTGTCATGGTCAGGCTGGCGCGCGACGCCACCGCCGCGTAGCGCAGCGCGCGCACGTCGGTCGAGAGGACGTCGGCGGCCGAGCGCACCTTGTAGGAGCGGAACCCGTCGGCCATCGCCGGCCCGCCGAACACGATGAAGATTCCCATGATCGCCATCACCGCCAGGAGCTCGGGGAGGGAGAAGCCGCGATCGCGGGTTTTCGCTTTGGGGCCGGCAGGTTTCGTCATGGCTGCTCTCCTCCGCACACGCCGACGGTCGAGCAATGCAGGTGCCATGACCAGAGCCCGCAGCACGCCGCTCGCAAAGCGTTGCGGGACGCGGTGTTGCGCGGAGGATCGCAGGACCGTGATCGATCACGGAGTCGTGATCGATCGGCTCCCTGTTACGGAAGGTAACGTCCGGGGTTCAGGCGACGAGATCGAGGGAAGGGGTCGCGGCGGGGCTGGCCGGCAGGGTGATCGAGACGCACGCGCCGCCACCGGAGATGTTCTCGGCCTCGGCCTGGCCGTCGTGCATCGCCGCCACCTTGCGGACCAGCGCCAGGCCGAGCCCGGTGCCGCCTTCCTTGGTGGTGTAGAACGGCGCGAACAGTCGCGGCAGGCGATCCGGTTCGATCCCGGGCCCGTTGTCCTGCACCTCGAAGCGGACCTGCCCGCCACCGCCGTGGACCGCGGCCCGCAGGCGGACGCATCGCTCCCCCGTGCCCCCGGGCGGCAGCGCCTCGGCGGCGTTGCGCAGGAGATTGACCAGCGCCTGGCGGAGAATCGCCTCGTCCGCCACCAGGCGCGGCGCCTTTTCTTCGACGACGAGGTCGATGCCGGCGTTGCGCGGATCGGCGCGGAAGTCGCCCGCGATCTCGGCGAGCATCGCCGCGACATCGACCGGGTGGAACTCGGGGGTCTCCTGGCGCGCGAACCGGAGGAAGTGGTTGACCACCTCCTGCAACCGGCGCACCTCGCGCAGGATCGCCTGCGCGTGGTTGCCGACCGCGGCGTCGGTCCCCGCCGCCCGATCGACGAGGCGCGCATGCCCGAGAACGACCGCGAGGGCGATCCTGAACTCGTGCGCGATGCCGGCCGACATCTCGCCGAGCGCCGCGAGACACTCCTAG
>DATKFL010000364.1:0-11724 GCA_035511355.1 Dongiaceae bacterium | reverse complement strand
TCGCCACTCCCGATACCGTGCCTCCCGATCCGGTGGAAGACCTGGCCACCGCGGAGGCCACCTCGAACAGCCTCCGCCTGACCTGGACCGCCACCGGGGACGACGGCGCGATCGGGACGGCCGACCACTACGACGTGCGCTACTCCACCACTCCGATCGACGCGGGGAATTTCCAGGCGGCGCAGCAGGCGACCGGTGAGCCCAATCCGTCGCCCTCAGGCTCGGCCGAGAGCACGGAGGTGACCGGCCTGCAGCCCGGGACCCTCTACCACTTCGCCCTCGTCGTGCGCGACGAATGGGGAACGGCGTCGGGTCTCTCCAACACGGCGGGCGGAACGACGCTGCCGCCGCCGACGGGCAGCGTTTCACCGGATGCGGTCTCCGCGACGGTCCGAAGCGGCGATCTCGGCAGTCGCGTCGTGACCTTGTCGAACGTCGGGCTCGGGACGCTCGACTTCACGATTCCTACGCCGCTGCTCGAGGTGCCGGAACCCGCCTTCGCGGCGTCAAACGCTCCGGCGGCGCCAGGGGACCGGGCGATCGAGTATCGCTGGACCGACAGCCACCAGCCCGGCGGCCCGGTCTTCGACTGGATCGACATCTCCGCGACCGGGACTCTTCTCGAGGAGATCTTCTCCGACGAGGACCGTGCTTCCGTTCGACTCGGGTTCGAGTTCCCGTTCTATGGCCAGCACTTCGACGAGGTCGTGGTCCATTCGAACGGCTACCTCTCATTCACCAGCCGGATCGGCTTCTACTACCTCAACACGGTCCTGCCGAGCACTGAGGCTCCGGAGAACCTGGTCGCGCCGTGGTGGGACGATCTCGATTTCGAAGGGCGTCGCGGTGCCTTCTTCCAGGACTTCGGGGACCGGGTGGTGATCCAGTGGTCGGACGTCGGCAAGTACAACTATCCCCTGACACACCTGACGTTCCAGGTGATCCTGAAACAGAACGGCGAGATCACGTTCCAGTACCTCACGTTTCAGGGAGTGGTGGACGGGTTCGACCGTTTAGGAACGATCGGTATCCAGAACGCCACGCGGGACGCCGGGCTCCAGGTCGTCTACAACAAAGCCTACGTGCACGATGGCCTGGCGGTGCGCATCACGCCGCTTCCCCAGTGGCTGAGCGTGACCCCGACGTCGGGTCGGCTGGCGGCAGGGGCCTCGATCCCCCTCACCCTCGGATTCGATCCGTTCGGCATGGACGCCGGCGCCTATCGCGGCACGGTCGCGATCGCGACCAACGATCCCGGACACCCCACGCTCGAGGTCGAGGCCGCCATGGACGTCATCGGCGCGCCCCAGGTGGAGAGTTCGCCCCAGTCCCTGGCGTTCGGCGACGTCATCCTGGGTTCCCCGGGAACCCGCATCCTTCGCGTGCGGAACGCCGGATCGGCCCTCCTGCATGTCACCTCGATCGCGGCCGATCGACCCGACCTGAAGCTCCCCGGAGGGCCATTCGACCTCCCGCCGCGCGGCATCCGGGATCTCGCGGTCGACTGGGAGCCGACGGACTACGGCGATCTCTCGGCGGTCATCACGATTGCGAGCGACGACGCGGACACTCCGATCCTCGCGGTGCCGCTGAGCGGTCGCGCGGTGCCGCCGCCGGAGCTGAGTACGGCGCCCGCCGGTTTCGCCGAGTCGCTGCACTCGGGACAGAAGGTGACCCGCAGCCTGACTCTCGGCAATGCGGGTGGAGTCGACCTCATCGTCGCCGCGGCCGCCGATCAGGGAAGCGACGGTCACGGGCTCGTCGGCGCCTCCGAGCCGGGTCTTCTCGGAGCCGGGGGCCCCGACTCGTTCGGCTACCGCTGGCGCGATTCGGACGCCCCGGGCGGCCCGTCATTCGACTGGGTGGAGATCGGCGCCACCGGCTCGCCCGTCACGTTCCCTTCGGCCGACGACAGCGTGGCCGGGCCGATCGAAATGCAGATGAGCTTTCCCTTCTACGGTGTCAGCGTGTCGCGCGTCTGGATCTCCACCAATGGCTGGATCGCCTTCACGGCGCCCGCAAGCAGCGACCTCGCCAACGACCCGCTTCCGTCGACGGCCGCGCCACGCAACCTCATCGGAGTCTTCTGGGACGACCTGCATCGGCGCACCGGCAGCGCGCGCTACCGCTTCGACGGCACCCGGTTCATCGTCCAGTTCAGCAACTTCGGCCGGGTCACGCCTTCGTCCGGGGTGAGCCTCACCTTCGAGGTCATCCTGTATCCCAACGGCCGCATCGTCAGCCAGTACCTGACGATGACCGGAGCACCGCTCGACTCGGCGACGATCGGGATGCAGAACGACGCTCGCAACATGGGTCTCTCGGTCGTCCACAACGCCAACTACCTGCACGACGGCCTCGCAATCGAGATCAACCGCACGCCCGACTGGCTGACGGTGACGCCGTTGCACTTCGTGATCCCCCCGGGCGGCTCGGTGCCGCTCGAGGTGACCTTCGACGCCACCGCGCGCGAGGGTGGGCTCCTGACCGGCGGCCTGGTTCTGACGACCAACAGCGCCGTCACTCCCGAGGTGCGGCTGCCGGCGAGCCTCGAGGTCGTCGGATCGCCGGTCGCGGCGATCTTCCCCGCGGCGCACGATTTCGGGACGGTCTTCGCCGGCTCTGTCGGCCTGGGCAACCTGACCGTGATCAACAACGGCAGCGCCGTCCTGCAGATCGGCGACATCGTGAGCACCGATCCCGACCTTTTCGTCGAGCCGGGGATCGCCGGCGGCCCGGTCCCCGCCGCCGGGACGCCGCTCGCTCCGGGCGAGGCGCTTCTCCTGAACCTGCGCTGGCAGCCGACCGTTCCCTCGACGCTCGACGCCGCGGTGCTGGTGGCGAGCGATGACCCGGTGAATCCGCTCCGGGTCGTCCCGATGTCGGGGATCGCTTTGGCCACGCCTGTGGCGGCCGCGTCGCCGACGGCCGTGGGCGAGGCGCTCAAGACGGGGGAGGTCGCCCACCGGACGATCCGGCTGGCGAATTCCGGCGGCAGCGATCTCGAGTACTCGGCCATCGTGCGCGTCGCGACCGGCGCCCAGGTCGCGGTCCATGAAGCCTTCGAGCCGAAGGAGGGTGAGCCTGACCCGAGGGTCGGGATCCTCGGCGCCGGTGGCCCGGATGGATTCGGGTACACCTGGCAGGACTCGGACGCGCCGGGCGGGCCGGCGTACGACTGGGTCGACATTCGCGACGTCGGGACCCGGGTCCGATTCACCACGGCCGCCATCTGCGACGACTGCCTCAGCGCGCCGTTGCCGATCGGCTTCGCATTTCCGTTCTACGGTCAGCGGTTCGAGACGCTCAGGGCGACGACCAACGGCGCCCTCTCGTTCACGTCGACCCTGACGAACGACGCGAACCAGCCGCTCCCCGCGATCGGCGCCGGGGTGCCGGAGAACCTCCTGGCGCCTTTCTGGGACGACCTGGTGGAGCGTGACGGAAGCGGCGCCGAACCGCGCGCCTCGACCCTGCACTACCTCAACGACGGATCGAGGTTCATCGTGCAGTACACGCATTACTACCGGATCGGCGCCGTCGTCGACGACCTCGAGTTCCAGGTCATCCTCACCCCGGATGGCCGCATCGTCTACCAGTATCGGACTCTCGCGAGCCTCCTGACCTCCGCGACGGTCGGCATCCAGAATGCGACGAAGAGCGACGGGATCACGGTCGTGTTCAACGCCGGCTACCTGCACGCCGGACTGGCCATCGAACTGCGCCCGCCGCGCACCTTCCTGCGCGTGCAGCCCGACGTCGGATCGGTTCCGCCCGGCGGGGTCGTCGATCTCGATGTCACGCTCGATGCGACGGATTTGAACGAAGGCGGGTACGCCGGCCGCGTCGATCTGGTGACCAACGACCCGGTGCGCGGGGTACTCGGCATCCCGGTGACCCTGAACGTCGGTTTCGTCGCGCCGGTTTTCGCCGGCATCGAGCCGCGCGTCCTGAACCTCAACTCCCAGGGGCCGCACGTGACCGTGACGGTGGAATTACCTTCCGACCTGGACCCGCATGCCGTGGATCCGTGCGGCGTCACCCTCGCCGGCGTCGTGCGGCCGATCGGCTGTCCCGGCCCGCCGGCTCACGGGGCGGTCCGCTTCGCCGACGGCTGGCCGGCCGGCGGCGACGGCGTCCAGGAGCTGGTCCTGAGGTTCGACCGACAGGCTCTGGCGGCGGCGCTCGCGAGCTCCGGGCCCGGTCCGGTGCTCGTGGTAGGAGAAGTGACCGACGTGCAATGGTGGCGCGGAACCGTTCCGCTCCGCGTTTCACCGGCGCGACCGTCCCCCGCCGGCCGGTGGCGGCACGACCCATCGAATCCACCCGTGGAGAGAGCACCATGATTCCCGACGCTCGCTGCGTTCCGCCTGCCCGTCTGCTGGTGTTCGCGATCCTGGTCCTGGTGGCGCCCGGGGAGGCCGGCGCCACGTCGATGCTCCCCGCGACGGTGCACGACGCAGGCACGCTGCCGCGCGACGTCTTCACCGGCGACTTCAACCAGGACGGTTTCGCCGACCTGGCCACGCTGGCCCAGGGACAAACCGGGTTCGGACCGGCCGACCTGCGCATCTTCCTCGGGAACGGCGATGGCTCATTCCGCGCCGTGCAGACGATACCTCTGGGAACGTCCACGTCGTTGTCGCTTCTCGGCGGCGACCTGAACGGCGATGGAAGGACGGATCTGGTGGTCGACATGGATGCCGGCGCCGAACCGTTCGTCTTCCTGGCGAACACCGACGGGACGTTCCAGCCGGTTTCTGCGGCCGCCGCGACCGGCGTGCCGCGCATCCTGCTCGCCGACTTCACCGGCGACGCCAAGCTCGACCTCCTTTATCTCCGGGGGACGACGACGGCGACCTTCGAAGTCCTCCCCGGCGTCGGGGACGGGACCTTTCTTCCCTCGGCCGGGGGGCCGGTCGCGCAGGGGAGCATCGCCGTCCCCCAGGCGGCGGCGGACGTCAACCACGACGGGAAGATGGATGTCCTCACCGGCACGACGACCGGCGGTTCGCGCACCTTTCTCGGGAACGGCAACGGCACGTTCAGCGCGGTCGCCGGCCCTGCAGGCCCGGTGGTCAAGGCAATCGGCGTGGCGGATTTCGATCGGGACGGGCACCCCGATCTGGTCCTCGGCTCCGGCACGCCGGCGCAGAGGGGAGTGGTGTCGATGTACCGCGGCAATGGCGACGGCACCTTCCAGGTGCCGCCGGCCTGGACGTTCAACATGGAGTCCGCGCAGGGCGGAATGTTCGCCCTCGTGAGCGGCGACATCAACCACGACGGCTGGCTCGATCTGGTCGCCTCGAACGATTACGCCTTCCAGGTCATGCTCGGCATCGGCGGGGGGAACGTGGCGCTGCACGAATCCTTCCGGGCGGGCTTTGGCCCGTGGCGCGTGGTCCTGGGGGATTTCGACCGGCGTGGAAGCCTCGACCTCGCCGCCACCTACATCTTTTCTTTCACGATGGCGGTCTACCTGGGGGACGATGACGGCAACCTGCTGCGCCTCTACTCCAATCCGGTGCCGGTCCCGCTCGCTACGGAGTCCCGCGCCGCCCTCGCCTCCGATCTCGACGGCGACGGTGTGAACGACCTCGCCGGCGCGCACTGCGAGGGATCCAACGACTGCCAGCACGTCGCGGTGGCGCCGGGGCTTCCGGGAGGCGGGTTCGGGCCAGCGGCGCTGTACGACGTGGGGCCCTTTCCGCGCGCCATGATCGCCGAGGACGTCAACGACGACATGTCCACCGACCTTCTCGCCGTCAGCTCGGAAGACCCCTTCCAAACGACCGTTCGCGGCACGCTCTCGGTACTCATCGGCGCCGGAGTCGGCGGCTTCCTGCCTCGAACGACCTACACCGTCGGGTTCAACCCGTACCGGGTGGCCGCCGGCGATCTCGACGGCGACCATGACCTCGACCTGGTGGTCGCCAATCGCGGCTATTTCGGATCCGCGGGAAACTTCTCGATTCTCGCCGGCAACGGCGACGGGACCTTCGCCGCGCCGGCGCCTTTCGTCGCCAAGGATCCGCGCGACGTCGCGATCGGCGACCTCAACGGCGACGGCCGTCTCGATCTGGCGACCGTCTGGTACGGGAACCCCGGTGCGTCGCAGCTCGGGCAGCTTGCGATCTACCTCGGGAACGGAAACCTCACGTTCGGCGCGCGCCAGAACATCGGGACGGGGGCAGGCCTCACCAGCCTCGCCATGGGGGACCTGGACAGCGACGGCGATCTCGACCTGGTCACTTCCGATGCCGGGGACGATCAGGAGGGCGGCTTCGCGAATCAGGGAGCGACGCGCGTGTACAAGAACAACGGGACCGGCACATTCGCCCTGACCTCGACCCTGTCCGGCGGATTCGGCCCCAACGAGGTGCGTCTCCAGGATCTCAACGAGGACGGGATCCCGGATCTCTTCGTGATCAACGGCAGTTCGTTCGACGTGTCGCTGTTTCCCGGAAAGGGGGATGGGACGTTTGCGCCCGCGGAGCGGTACAGCACCTACGGGTATTACCCCCTGCTCATGACGCAGTACGACGCCGATCCGCGCCCCGACTTCGTCGTCGGGAGCAACTTCGAGGCCCACGCCGTTCTCAACGTCGGGGCGTCGACGCCGCAGCTCCGGATGGGACCGGCGCCGGGTGTCGTCTCGTGGAGCGGCGTCCCGCTCTGCGCCGGCTACGACGTCGTCAAGGGAGACCTCGCGACGTTGCGCACCGGCGGCTTCCCGGCGGCGATCACCGGCTGCCCGCACCCTGGCGGCCTGACGCAGAATTTCGTCGACCCGGCGGTGCCGGCGGCCGGGCAGGGGTTCTTCTATATCGCGCGCGCGATCAAGATGTCCGGGGCGCCGGGCACCTACGATACCGACGGGATCGGCCAGGTGGCTCCGCGTGACGAGCCGATCGGCATGAGCGCCTCGGCCTGTCCATAGGCGCGGCCATCCTTCGGACGCGCTGTCGCGGAGGGTTGCTCGCGCAGCCGGCCATGAGGCTGCCGGCCCGGTCGTCATGGGACGATCGCGGCGCAAGTTGGTTGGCAGACGCCCCGATCGGCGTATGATCCGATCAAATCACCCGAAAGGAGACTCCATGAATCGGCGAGGGTTTCGTCTGCTCCCGATCGTCACGTTCGCCGGAGGTCTTGCCCTGCTGACCATGCAGTCGGCGCCCGTGATCACGGCCCGTGCCAAGTTCTACCCGCCGTCGAAGTGCCTCGGAAACCCATGCAGGGATCACGAGATCTGCTGCTACATCGGCTGCCCGCCGCAGGACACCTGCATCTCCAAGGATTCCGGTCAGGGGACCTGCCCGCCGCCGTCCCCATGCCCCGATCCGCCCTTCCAGTCACCTGGCGAGTGAGCCAGAGCGCGGTCGAGTTTCGCCGGGTGTTCGAAGCGGCGATTCCAGCGGCCGGGCCGGGCAGGCATCAACCCGGCGCTCTCGATCACCGATCGGGGTTTCCCGGATCGCACTGCGGCGGCGCGGGCGGCGTGGCCGGCTGGACCCAGCCTCCCGTGCAGGAGCAATTGGGGTTGGCGCACGTCGGAGTGTTGTCGGGACAGATCGGCTGCGTGGCGAACCCGCAGTGCACCTGGATCGGAGGCGAGGAGAGCATCTCCGACCAGGCGGAGCAGACGGGAGCCGGCGTCGGCGGCTTCGCCACGTCGACGCAGCCCTGATCCCAGCCGGGCAGGGTCGAGAAGCAGCAGTACGCCTTTCCCGGCTGCGAGCAGACGTACGCCGCGCACGAGGAGCAGTTGTCCAGGAGGGGCGGGCCGGTCGTGTCGAAGCGGTGCGCGCAGCACTCGGAGACGCCGGTGAGGGAATTGTCGGTGCCGGTGTTGTAGACGTCGTCATTGATGATCGCGTTGCCCGCGGGGGTGAAAGTGGTGGCGCGCATCGCGCTCCTGAGGAAACACTGCAGCTGCACCTTCGGTCCCCGATGCTGCCACATGGCCTCGTGTCCGTCCTCCTTCATGCCGATGGTGTGCGCGGTGTCGTCGTCGCTGAAACGCGGGTTGTGGCCGTCGTTGTCGATCTGCACCACGAGCGACGGTCCGCGCACCGGCAGCGGGGTGCGATCCCAGTGGGTGGGGCTCAGAGGGTTCTGGCCGTTCTTCCAGCCCCCGAAACCGAGCACCGAACCGAACGGCATGAAGGCGCGGAAGTCGTGGTTGTCGTTCGCGAAGCAGTTCGAGTGGATCGGATGCCCGCTGGCGAGATCCTCGCACTCGAAGCCGGCGTTCGGCGGGTAGAACCCCAGGTCGGCATCGTATCCGTCGCTCCAGATGCCGTTCGGGCTCGCGCTCATCTGCCGGGTGACGCCGAGCCCGAGGCCCATGGCGAGCGTCTGCGCGTTGCTCGTCGGCGGCTGGATGTAGTGATCGACGATCCCCTGGAAGTCGAGGATGTATCCGGACCCCGGGACGTGCATGTCCTGGCTCATCACCCAGGCGTTCAGCTCCCGATCGTACGGGGGCGTGTCGCCCGGCTCGAGGGCCAGCTGGACGACACCGAGAGCGGGATCCCCCTCCGACTCCAGTCCGCGGTCCAGCTCGACCCACGATTCGGCCATCTCGCGCAGGCCGTGGCGTCCCTGGGTGAGGGGAATCGGATCGAATGAGGGCTCCTGCTTGTGCAGGGCATTCGTCATGAAGCTGCCGCCGGAGCCGCTCAGGATGGCCCTCTTGTAGATCGGCAGGCCGCTGTCGGTGGCCGAGAGGGCGAGCGGGACGACGCTGGCGCCCACCGAATGCCCCATGATTGCGAGTTGCGTCGTGTCGAACTGGAACGAGAGCGGCAGCGGCGTGTTGGCCGGCAGCACCGGCGCTGGCGGGTTGGGGTTGTTCGGATCCGCGGCGCCGGTCGGGTTCCCGTAGAGATCGACGTCGTGGCACTCTCGTCCCACGGTGGGATCGGTGTTGCCGTTCGCCGACGAGTAGGTGCATCGGACCTGGGTGCAGTTGGAGAGATCGTTCACCGATCCGAACGGCTTCATGTTGAGAGTCCGGGCGCCGAGGACCGCCAGCTCGACCGCCATCTGGCGGATGTTGTCGCGGATGGCCCATTCGTTCGACCCGCGGTTGCCGAAGATGAGGTTGTCCTCCTCGCCGATCCCCTTGCCCTGGGGGCGGCGCGCGCCGCCGTAGGTGTCGTCGATCTGGACCCCGGCGTAGCCGGCGCGGGCGAAGTAGAGGGCCGGCCCCTCCCCCGACTGCCGGGAGATCACATCGGGACCGTTCGTGTCGGTCCCGCCATACCCCGGGAAATCCTGGGTGTCGATGCCTCGGTTGACGAGCGGCACGTCGCCTCCACCGCCCTCGCGGGCCAGCACCACGACCGGGAACCCGTTGATCGGCATCAGCCCTTCGCGGGGGATGGAGATGAAGATCCGCCCCATCGGGCCGCTCACACCGTCGTCGTTGTGATCGAGCGTCGCCTTGCCGAACTTGTCGAAGCGGATCCGCTGGTGGATGACCGGCGGATTGGCAAAGAGGTCGGTGTCCGCGCTCGTCTGGTAGTTGGGCATCGAGATGTCGGCCTGGTAGACACAGAACTCGCTGAAGATGGCGGGCGCCTTGATCTTCGGGAAGATGCCCTCGCCGTCGGGTGTCAGGGAGAAGTCGGCGGTGTCGATCGGATTGAACTTGGCGGAGGCCGGGACGATCGGACTCTTCAGGTGCCAGTCGGCGGAGGGGTTGGTCAGCGCGTCGACCACCATGCCACGGAAGCCGGCCGTCGGATCCCCGGTCCGGAACACGGTCAGCGCCGAGATCGTGTCGAAGATCGCCGGCCCCTGGTAGGTGTTCTTGGCGTTGCCGAGGCCCGCGGTGTTGTCGGAAAAGCGCAGCACGTTCAGCGCGTCCTTGTAGGCGTTGTAGGCCGGGAACGAGATGTGGGCCGCGTCCTCCTCGGTCTTGACCGGGTTGGTGCCGTCGCACAGGCGCGGGTTGCCGTTGAAATCCTGGTTGTTCATGCAATTGATGAGGTCCACGAGGCCCCGCGAGCGCTGCAGCGGGACACCCGCCCTGGTCACCCGGTTGGTGATGACGGCGGCGTACAGGGTGTTCGGGCGCAGCGGCGTCCCCGGAAGCGGGACCATGGCCAGCTTGTTCTTGTGATGGAATGTGGCGCAGAGAGAATCGCACGGGAAGCTGCCGACGAGCCAGGAGCCGAGGTCGATGCTGGCGTCGCAGCAGAAATCGGACTGGCCGAATTCCGTCGTCACCGGGTACAGATCGAGGAAGTCCGGACTGCCGGGATCGACGCTGATCAGAAACACGCTCGATCGATCGACGAGGTGGTCGTTCGTCTGCGGGATGACGGTCATGTCGAGCGCCGAGACGTCGATCGGCTCCTCGTGGCCGTTGCGCACGGGGGTCGGAAGCGAGGCCTTGTCGATGTCGGCCGACCCGTCGATGGCGACGAGGCCGCAGCCGTGGCCCTCCACCGCGAACATGATGGGGCTCGTCAGGCCGAATCCCTTCTCGAACGGCTGCTGGCTGTTGGCCATCGCGTGCGCGGTCTCGTAGAGGCTCGGCATGAGGAACTCGCCGAGCGGGATGGGACCGAGACTCACGTGCAACCCCACGTCGCCGCCATTCTCGATCTCCGGGACCACGATGGTGCCGTTCGGCCCCGGATCGCGGTGCGCTTCGCTCGGGAAGCCGACGTCATAGAAGCTGCCGCCGAACGGCCCGCCCTGGAAGTTCATCCGGATCTCGGGCCGGCCGCAGACGTACCCCTGGTTGGCCGGGGCCGACGTCCACGCGTACCCCGCCAGGAAGAGCGACAAGGCCATGCGGCCCACGGCACGCGAGCGATTGGGTCGAATCGTCACGGAGCACCTCCTGCAGAACCCGATGGGGATGCGACGCGGGCGGGAAGCGACAGCCGCCAGGGCGAAGCGCCGTCGACGAACGAAAAGTCCGACTCCCCGGTGAAGGGGTTGGCATCGCCACGCGACCTGCCGTTGCCGGCTTCCCCCGCGAAATTCCCGCCCCAGCAGTAGGCTTCGCCGAGATTGGTCGCGACGCAGGTCGTCCGAAGGCCCGCCGAGACGGCGACGACGCCGGGGATCGGAATCGCGGCGGGTGTGCGCATGAAAGTCGGACCGGCTCCCGGCCAGTCGCTCACCGCGAGGCTGCCGATCTGGAAGTCGATGTTGCTCCCCCAGCAGCGCGCCACGCCGCCGGCATCGACGACGCAGGTGTCGCCGCCTCCGGCCGCGATGGCGAGGAGGTTTCCGAGACCCGGCTGGAGCAGGGTCGCGCCGTGCTCCTTCTCCCCCCAGCAGGCTTCGGTGCCGTCCGCCCGGATGGCGCAGTTGTGCCGGTACCCGGCGCTGATGATGCGCGCGTCGGCGAGCGCGGCGATCCGGATCGGCGTCCAGGATCCGCCCGCGGTGAAGAAGGCGTTGCCCGCCCCGCCGGGATCGCCGTTCAGCTGACCGTAGGAGTTCGCCCCCCAGCAGTCGACCGCTCCCGTCGTGGTCAGCGCGCAGGTGTGCCGCGGCCCCGCGGAGACCGCGACGTACAGGCTCCCGGAAGGGTTCTGGATCGGGGCGGCCATGGAGCGGCCCGCGGCGGTGCCGTCCCCCAGCTAGCCGGAGGAGTTGGCGCCCCAGCAGGAGACCACTCCCGCGGCATCGACGGCGCAGGCGTGGTCGTCACCGACGCTGAGAGACGTCACACCACCCAGGAGAAGCCCCGGCGAT
>DATKFL010000363.1:0-8222 GCA_035511355.1 Dongiaceae bacterium | reverse complement strand
CCTCGATGGTCGGCACCCGCACCCGGTTGATCCACTCGACCGAGGCGATGAAACCGGAGAGGTTCAGGAACGAGGCGGTCTCGGCGGCGTCGAACCGGGCGGCGCCGTGGCGGAACCGGAGTTCGTGGTCGTACGGCCGGTTGAGCTGGTTCGCCCCTTCGACCGTCTGCCAGTTCACGTGCGGCACCCGCATCCGGTCGACCACGCGCGGGCTGACGTAGGTGAACCCGGTGCCGTAGGGGGCGAGGAGCCACTTGTAGCCGCTCACCGCGAGCAGGTCGATCGGGTGGTCGGCGACATGGAAATCGAGGGCGCCGATCGCCTGCGCCCCGTCGACGACGAGGAAGAGACCCAGCCGGCGGCAGAGGTCCCCGTGCGCCGCCAGATCGACGCGGAAGCCGGTGGCGAAGGCGACCAGGCTCACCGCGATCGCCCGGGTCCGCGCGCTCACGGCGCGGGCGTAATCGTCGACCGCGACGTCGCGACCGGCCGCCGGCTCGACGAAGCGCACCGTCACTCCCGCCGGGGCGAGGTTGACGAACGGCAGCGTCACCGCCGGGAACTCCCCCCGGCCGATCAGGACCTCGTCGCCCTGCCGGAACGGCAGCCCCTGCGCCGCCAGGTTCATCCCGTGGCTGGCGCCGCTCCCGAGCGCGATGCTCGACGGGTGGCTGCCGATGAGACGCGCCGCCGCGGTGCGGGCCCGATCCGGCAGGGCGGTGAACAGGTCGGGGGTGATTTCCTCCGGGTGCTCCTTCAGCCGGAGCGCCGCGCGCACCGCCTCGGAGGTCTCGCGCGGAAAGGGACCCTGGGCGGCGCAGTCGAGCCAGGCCCGCCCGCCGAAATCGGAGAACTGCGCGCGCCAGTCGGTCATCGGAGCCGACCGGCATCATAGCCCGCGCGCGCCGGAGTCGCGGCGGTATAATCCGCCCGCATGACGTCGCACGATGCACCCACGCTCGAGACCGTCCTTCGCTCCGGGGAGCGCTTCCTCTCGGCGACGCCCGAGGTCACGCTCACGCAGGCGTTCGTGCGGCCGTTCGACAACGTCGTGGCGACCGCGCGCACCTGCTATTCCGGGGGCGGCATCGTGCGCGACGAGCAGATCCTCGGCGGCCCCGACACGCCGCTCGACGAGCGCGCGGAGCGGGCGCGGCGACGCGACGCCCTGGCGCGCGACCTGTACCAGGCGGGGCACCACACGACCCTGCAGCACGCCCACTTCCAGTTCGCCCTGTCGAACGTCAGCCGGCAGCTGATCTGGTCGTTCCTGCACGCGCATCCGTTCTACAACTCCGAGCAGGTCAGCCAGCGCTACGTCACGGTGCGCCCGGGGAACGTCGCGGTGCCGCCGCTCGAAGGGCCGGCGCTCGCGGTCTACCGCGAGACGGTCGAGCGCCAGCAGGCGGCCTACGAGGATCTCTGCCGCCTGCTGGTGGCCCCGGCGGCCGAGGCCTACTACGCCCGCTACCGGTCGCGCCGCCGCCACGCCGCCACCTGGGACCGCGAGGTCCGCAAGAAGGCTCAGGAAGTGGCGCGCTACGTCCTGCCGGTCGCGACTTTCGCCTACCTCTATCACACGGTGAACGGCATCACCCTGCTCCGGTACTGGCGGGTCTGCGCGCAGCACGACGCGCCGCTCGAGCAGCGCCTGGTGATCGGCCGCATGGTGGAGGAGCTCCTGCGTCTCGACCCGGCCTACGGCGCCATCCTCGAGGAGCCGCTCCTGGAGGGGACGCTTCCCGAGAGCGACGCGCTCGCCGCCGTGGCCGGCGGCGAGACCGGCGTCGAGGGGGAGACGCGCCGGCGCGCCTTCCGCACCGAGTTCGACGCGGCGCTCGAGGGGCGCACCTCGGTCCTGGTCGACTACCCGGCGCAGAACGAGGCGACCCTGGCGCAGTCGGTGCGCGAGGTGCTGGGGCTGCCGCGGGCGCGGATGTCCGACGACGACGCGATCGCGCTGGTCATGGACCCGGCGAAGAACCGCTACCTCGGCGAGTCGCTCAACCTGACCACGCTCAGCAAGCTGTCGCGCGCCATGGCGCACTGCCACTACACCTTCCGCAAGAAGATGAGCCATGCCGGCGATTCGCAGAACCAGCGGCACCGGACGACGCCGGCGTCGCGGCCTATCCTCGAGGCGCAGATCGGCGACGAGCCCGACTTCGAGACGCCGACCCTGGTCGGCACCGACCCCGCCTGCGAACGCCGCTACCGCGAGGCGATGGAGATCGCCTGGGACGGCGTGCGGCGGCTCCGCGCGCTCGGCGCGCCGATGGAGTTCGCGCTGTACCTCCTGCCGAACGCCGTCTCGATCAGGTTCACCGAGTCGGCGACGCTCCTCGACCTCCGCCACAAGCACGCCATGCGCCTCTGCTGGAACGCGCAGGAGGAGATCTGGAAGGCGTCGCTCGACGAGGCGTTGCAGATCAACGCGGTCCACCCGCGCGTCGGGCGCTGGCTCCTGCCACCCTGCAACCTGCGCGAGCGGGCGGGGCTGACCCCGATCTGCCCCGAGGGCCGGCGTTACTGCGGCGAGCGGGTCTGGACCTTCCCCCTCGATGACTACCGTCGCGTCATCTGAGATCGCCCCGGCCGCGATCGATCCGCTCCGACTCGAGATCCTGCCGGGAGCGCTCGACGGGCCCCTGCGCTTCGAGGCGATCTTCGGCCGGCAGGCGCCGGTCGAGATGGAGATCGGCGTCGGCAAGGGACGCTTCCTCCTCGACGCCGCGGCGCGCCATCCGGAGACCGATTTCCTCGGGCTCGAATGGTCGGTGAAGCACCTCCGCATCGCGCGCGACCGGGCGGCGAAGCGCGGTCTCGGCAACCTGCGCCTGCATCGCGGCGACGCGCGGCACGTCCTGGCGTCGCTCGTCCCGGACGCCACGCTGGCGCGGGTGCATGTCTTCTGCCCCGACCCGTGGCCGAAGAAGCGGCACCACAAGCGCCGCCTGTTCGTGCCGGAGACGACGCGGCACCTCGAGAGGGTGCTCCGGCCGGGCGGCTATCTCAACGTGTCGACCGATTACGCCGAGTACTTCGAGGCGATCGTCGCGGTCGTCGGCGAGGTCACGCGCCTGACGCGCGCCGAAGACCCGGGACTCGCCGAGGACGATCCGGGTCCGGGGCGGACCAACTACGAAGTGAAGTACCTCGCGGCGGGCCGGACGATCCACCGCGCCACCTGGCGGCGGCCGGCGGTCTGATCGGCTTCAGGGCAGCTCGACGATGATCTGCCCGTCCTCGACCTTCACCGGATAACAGGCGACGTGCACGTCGCGGTCGATGGGAGAGATGCCCGACTTCAGGTCGAAGGTCCAGCCGTGCCACGGGCAGGAGACGACGCCGTTCGCCTCGAGGTACCCCTCGCCGAGCGGCCCCCCCTGGTGCGGGCAGGTGTTGTCGATCGCGTAGAGCGTGCCGTGGTGGTTGAACACCGCGACCGATCGGTCCTTGATCATCACCACCTTGCTGCCGCCCTCCGGGATCTCGGAGGCCGGCCCGCAGCGCGCCTTGATCGGCATCTCACTCCCTCCCGCCCGCCGGCGGGCCGCCGACGAGGAATTCAGCGATGTTGGTGCTGCCGTAGCGGAGGCCGCCCGCCTCGCGCAGCCGCTCGGCGACCAGCGCCAGGGCGCGCTTCACCCCGGCGGTCTTCTCGGGGTCGGTCATCGGCTCGAGCCGGACCGACAGCCCGTCGGGCCGCAGGGCCACCTGCACGAGGAAGCGCTGCGTGTGTCCCTGCTCCACCACGAGCGCCTCGATGAGCGCCGCCTCGCCGCGCGCGTCGGCATAGAAGCGGTCCACCTTCACGAGACGATCCCCGTCGCGCGCGGTGAACGGATGGTGCCGCGCCTGCAGGTCGGCGAGGCGGGCGCGGCCTTCGAGGATGATGTGCGGCACGTCGGCCGGACTCCGCCGTTCAGGCCAGCTCGGTCCGGACGTATTCGAGGATCTCGGCGGGGTGGCTCTTCACGTCCATCTTGCGATCGATGCGACGGATGGTCCCCTTCTTGTCGATCACGAAGGTGGTGCGATTGATGCCCATGAACTCCCGCCCCATGAAGGTCTTCTTGCTGTAGACCCCGTAGGTCTTGGAGACCTCGCGCGCGCCGTCGGAGAGCAGGTCGAAGGGAAGGCCGTTCTTGGCGGAGAATTTCTCGTGCGTGTCGAGCGCGTCGGTCGAGACCCCGAGGATGACGGTGTCGTGCTCGTTCAGCCGTTCGTGCACGTCGCGGAAGGCGCAGGCCTCGGTCGTGCATCCCGGGGTGCCGTCCTTCGGATAGAAATAGAGCACGAGGTTCTTGCGGCCGCGGAACTCGTCGAGCGTCACCTCGCGTCCACCCGTTCCCATCAACGCGAACGCGGGCGCCTTGCGGCCGACCTGCGGCTCGTTCTTCTTCGCCATCGGGCTTCCCCCTGTGCCCCGTCCCGTCCGGCGTTGCGGGCTCGGGTCCTGTTTTATGCCTGTGGAGCCGTCATTCTAGCACGGCGCCGGCGCGTCACCCTTCAGGGACGCCCCGCCGGACGCAACCCCCGGACGAGCGCCAGGAGGCTGATCACGGTCCAGGCTCCTTCGAGCACGATGAAGCCGGCCTGACGCGCCGCGACCGCGACCACCAGGAGCAATCCGCCGCCGACCGCGTTGGTCACGTGGTAGACCGGCGTGCTGCGCGACATCTTTCCCGCCTGGTGGGCCGCGTAGGCCACGAGGATCAGGAGCGCCCCGGCGAGCGACACCGCCTGCAGGAGCATCTACAGGCTCTTTTCGATCTTCGCGTTGCGGCGCAGGTCGGCGAGATACAGCCGCAGCTTCTCGTCGCGCTCCTCGGCGCGCACCCGATCGACGACCCCCTGCTTCGCCTCGGCGAACGGGATGGGGCCCGCCGGGCGGCGGTCGGTCGCCTTGAGAAGATGAAAGCCGCGCCGGCTCTCGACGATGTCGCTCGTCTGCCCCACCTTGAGGGCGAGCGCCGCGCGCTCGACCACCGGCAGGGCGCCGCCGCCGGCCCAGATCCAGCCGCTGTCGCCGCCTTTCTTCGCTTCCGGCCCTTCGGAATGGAGCCGCGCCATCTCGGCGAAGTCCTTTCCGCCCCGGAGCTCCTTGAGGATCGCCTCGACCTTCTGGCGCGCGTCGGAGCGCTGCGCCGGGGTCGCGGTCGACGGCACCGGCACGACGATCTGGCTGACCCGCACCGACTCGGAACGGGTCACCGCGTCGGGGTGCTGGTCGTACCAGGCGTGCGCCTGCGCCTCGGTCACCTCGATCCCCCGGGTCACCTGGGTGTCGACGAAGCGCTTCACCACGAGGTTGCGGCGCACCTGATCGTCGACGTCCTTCGCGTCGAGGCCGGAGTCCTTGAAGAACTGTGCCGCCTCGTCGCCGCCGCCGAGCAGGGCCTTGAGACGGTCGGCCTCGGCGCGCACCTCGGCGTCGGCGACCGTCACCTTCGCCTCGATCGCCTTCTGGTACATCAGCTCGGCGTCGATCAGGCCGTCGAGGGCGGAAGCGCGCACCGCCTCGAGATCCTCGTGCCGGCGCTCCCCGACACCGCGCTGCCGGAACTGCACCTGGACCATCAGGTCGAAATCGCGCCGGGAGATCGGCCGCCCGTTCACCCGGGCCACGACGCTCGAGGGAGAACTCTTCGGCGCCGGCGCGGCCGTGGGCGCGGGCGCGGCCGGCTTCGTCTCGGCGGCGACCGCGGCCGGCAGGCCTGGAAGCGCCGCCGCGAGAAGCGCGGCGCAGGCGCGAAGGGCGCGACGACGCGCCGGGTCAGCGACCGGATGCCATCTCATGCTCGTGTCCCCTCCAGGTGTTGACGCTGATGGTGGCGGCCAGTTTCTCGGCGATGGCGCGGAACGCCAGGGCGGGGCCCGAATTGGGATCGTGCACCACCGGCGGACGCCCCTCGTCGCCCCCCTGCCGCACGCGGATGTCGAGCGGCACCGAACCGAGGTGCGGCACGTCGATGGCGGCGGCGAACCGCTCCCCGCCGCCGTGGCTGAAGATCTCGGTCCGTTCGCCGCAATGCGGGCACTCGAAGAACGACATGTTCTCGACCACGCCCAGGATCGGCACCCGCACCTTGCGGAACATCGCCGCCGCCTTGCGCACGTCCGAGAGCGCGACGTCCTGCGGCGTGGTCACCAGCACCGCGCCGGTGAGCGGGATGACCTGCGACAGGGTGAGCTGCACGTCGCCGGTGCCGGGCGGCATGTCGATGAACAGGTAGTCGAGCTTCCCCCACTCCACGTCGCCGAGGAACTGGCGGATGGCGCCGTGCAGCATCGGGCCGCGCCAGATCACCGGCTCGTCCCCCTGGAGGAAGAAGGCCATCGACATCAGCTTCAGGCCGTGCGCTTCCACCGGCGAGATCCGCTTATCGCGGATCTCCGGGCGGGCGGTGACGCCCATCATCTGCACCAGGTTCGGCCCGTAGATGTCGGCGTCCATCAGCCCGACGGTGGCGCCGGCGCGGGCGAACGACAGGGCGAGGTTGACCGCCACGGTCGACTTGCCGACGCCCCCCTTCCCCGACCCGACCGCAACCGTGTTGGCGACCTCGGGGATGAGGTCGGCCGGCGTCTCGATGCTCTTGCGCACCTTGGCGCTCATGATCAGATCGACCCCCGCCACGCCGGGGACGGCGGCGATCGCGGCGCGCACGTCCTTTTCGATCTGCGCCTTCAGCGGGCAGCCGTGCGTGGTCAGGTTGACGGTCAGGGCCACCCTGCCCTGCGCCACCGTCAGCCCCTCGATCATGCCGAGGGTGACGATGTCGACGTGCAGCTCCGGATCCTTCACGCCCTTGAGGGCCTCGAGCACTTTCTTCTCGTCGACCGCGGGTTGTGCCATTGCGATGTCCTTTCGCCGGCTCAGGCGATCCCGACCGCGCGATCGGCGCGGCCCGGAGAGCCGGGGAGTTGCTGTGAGGGGGCCGGCGGGGTCACCGGTCCGAGACCGCGGAGCCCGGTCTCGAGCCCCCGGCTCGCCAGGATCATCACCCGGAAGACGCCCCCCATCCGATCGGGGAGCACGAGGTCCTTGATCGCCTCGCGCTCCCTGAGGTCGGAGCTTTCGTACTGGTCGAGCGCGCCGAGCGCCAGGAGGAAGCGCGCCTGCGAGGACATCCCGGCGAGCGCGAGCCCGCCCGCCGCCGCGGCGCGGGCCACGGCGGTGAAGTCGACATGCGCGGTCAGGTCCTGCTCCCCGGGCCGCTCGAGGAACGCCTCGCCGGCGCGGTGCCGGTGGTAGGCCATCAGGGTGCCGCGCCGGCGTGCCGGATGGAACAGATCGGCCGCCTCGTAGCCGTAGTCGACGACCACGAACCAGCCGCGCCCGAGACAGCGCGCCGCGCGCGTGACGAACCGCCCGGCGGCGGGCTGGATGTCGATCGTCTGCCCCGGCTCGGGGCGGAGCCCGCGCGCGGCGAGGTCGTCGCGGGTCGCCGCCTCGGCGATCGGCAGGAGACGCTCGACGAGCGCCCCGCCCTGCGCGTCGACGTGCACCTCCAGCGGGCCGTCCGGGGTCCCGACGATGCGGTGCGCCGGGAAGGCGTCGAGCACCTCGTTGGCGAACAGGCATCCCTCGATCGGCGCCTCCGCCTCGAGCGACTCGAGCGTGAGATGCCGCCACGCCTCCGCGCCGGCCGCGGACGACGGCGCATGCCGCGCGAGCCGCTCCGCCTGCCGGGCCGCGAGCGCCGGGCTGGTCTCGATCAGGAGGTACTCGAGCGCGCGGGCGAACCGCGGCGTCTCCGCGGCGGCGCGCAGGAAGTCGCACGCGAAGGTCCCCTCGCCGGGGCCGAATTCCACGAAACGGAAGCGATCCGGCTCGCCGAGCCGGTGCCACATCTCCGCCGCCTGGCGCGCCAGCATGGCGCCGTAGACCCGCGACAGGCCGCTCGAGGTCGCGTAGTCGCGCCCTCCCCCGCCGCCCAGGCCGCGGGTGTAGTAGCCGTGCTCGGGGTGATAGAGCGCCGCTTCCATGAACCGCGCGAACGGGATCGGGCCGCCCGCCTCGATGCCGGCGACGAGGAGGCGCGTGAGCGCGTCGGAGGCCCCGGCGTGCATGCCGTCTCTAGCGGGTCGCGGCGGTCGGGAGCGGCGCCGCCCCGCGACCGGCGCGGGCGCGCGCGTCGACCAGCCGCTGCACCTGCATGACCCCTTCGAGGAGCGCCTCGGGTCGCGGCGGGCAGCCGGGAATGTAGACGTCG
>DATKFL010000362.1:0-8049 GCA_035511355.1 Dongiaceae bacterium | reverse complement strand
CGTCGCATCGTCATCGTCAGAAGGCCTCCCCGATCGAAATGTAGAACGTTCCCGGGTCCTCGCCCTCCTGGCGGTCGAGGACCCATCCGTACTCGGCGCGGAACGGGCCGATCGGCGTCGCCAGCCGCAGCCCCGCGCCGGCCGAGAGCCGCAGGTCACGGAAGGAGAAGTCTTCCACGGTGCGGTAGACGTTGCCGGTCTCCGCGAAGACCACCGCGTGCAGCGACCGCCAGACCGGGAAGCGCAGCTCCTCGTTCAGGAGGAACATCCCCTCGCCGCCGATCGGGTCGCCGTTCTCGTCGAGCGGCCCGACCAGGTCGCGCCCGAAGCCGCGCAGCGTCGTGCTGCCGCCGGCGAAGAAGCGCTCCGACTGCGGCAGACCCGAAATCGCGTCGCCGGTCGAGGCGGGATCGCTCTTCGATCGCCCGAAGGTCGGCGCGATCCCGGCGCGGATCGCCTGCGCCCAGACGCTGCGGCTCGCGACCGCGCGGAAGGTGTACGCCTGCGCGAACGCCTTGGCGAACTGCGCGTCCGAGCCGATGGCGTCGCCATACCCCTGCAGTTCGAGCGCGTAGTAGTGCCCGCGGGTCGGCGAGAAGGGCGAATCGCGCGTGTCGTGCACTCCGGCGCCGGCGAGGCTGGCGAGGCGCAGCGTCTGCCCGGTGAAGTCGACGGTCGACTCGGACAGGTTGACGTCCTTCAGGGCGTAGCGGTACTGCAGCCGCGTGTAACGCCCCAGCTCGCGGCTCAGCTGCGCCGCGACGCCGACCGTGCGGCCGGTGAAGGCGGGGCGCTCCTCGTCGATGCCGAACGCCGAGCCGAGCAGGTCGTACCGGCCGAACACCCCCTGCTCGCGGTACACGATCGAGGCGGCGTCCTCGAGATCGCTGGCGCGCAGCTGCAGCCCGAGATAACGCGCCGTGCCGAACAGGTTCCGGTGCGCGATCTCGTACAAGCCGCGCACCTTCTCCTCGCTGTCGTAACCGATGCCGTACACCTGCCGGATCGGCGAGGCCTCGAGCACCTGGGTCACGACCGGCCGCGCTTCCGGAGGCGGCAACGGCTCGGGAGGCGTGGTCGCGACCGGCTCGGTCGCGCCGCCCGTCGCGGAGGCGGGCGAGGTCGGCGGCTCCTCCGGGGGCGCGACCGGCCGCAGGTCGACCGAGCGGAAGATGCCGAGGCGGTACATCCGGGTCTGGGCCGCGAGCAGGTCGGCGCGGCTCAGCGGCGTGTGCGGATCGAGCCGGAGCGCTCGGAGGATGGTGGTGTCGTCGGTGATCGCGTTGCCCCCGAGCTCGACCGACGCGATCGTCTGGCCGGTCCCCTCCTCGACCTTGAAGGTCACCTCGTCCTGCTCCGACTCGGAGTCGGAGACCAGGGGAGCGGCGCTCCAGCGCACCTTCACGTCGGGCCAGCCGGCATCGTCGTAGGCGCGCCGCACCTTGCCGGCCGCCTCGTCGATCGCCGTCCTGGTGAACAGCCCGCCCGGCGGGATGCCCGCCTTCTCCGCGAGGATCGCCTCGGAGAGGGCGCGGGTCCCCGCGAACCGCACCGTGCCGATCGTCACCCGCGGCCCCTCGTCGACGGTGAAGGTGACGACGGCGCGTCTGCCGGTCGCGTCCAGGTCGACCCCGGGGTCGGCGACCTTGGCTTTCGGAAAGCCGTGCGCCAGGAGGAAGGCGCTCAGCGCGGCGCCGTCGTTCTTGAGCTTCTCGCCGCGCACGATGCCGCGCCGGAAGAGGCCGTCGGTCTTCGTGGTCAGCAGGTCGTGCAGCTCGGCGGCGTCGACCTGGCGCGTCCCCTCGATCCGCACCTCGTCGGCCTGCGCGCGCGGCCCGCGTGTCACCGTGAAAGTCGCCGCCAGCTCCCCTTCGGGCGCGGGCGGGGTCGCGACCGTGACCGCGGCGCGCCGCCAGCCGTCGTCGCGGATGAGATCCTCGATCACCTGGCGCGAGTTCTCGAGGGTGTCCTCGAGGAACAGCGACAGCCGCCAGATCGGCTCGACGGCGGCGCGCAGGTCGCGCTTCCCCCGCACCCCTTCGAATTTCAGGTGCACGCGCGGGCCGGCGTGCGCGCGCACGATGAGGTCGACCTTTCCCTCGCCCGCCGGCGACTCGATGACGTCGGCTTCCGCCATCAGGTACCCCTCGCGGCGATACAGGGCGAGGAGCTTCTCCAGGCGATCGTTGACCCGGCCGCGGTCGCGCTTCTTCCCGGGCTCGAGACGCAGCTTGTCGAGGATGCGCTTCTCGGTGAACGCCGGCTCACCCTCCACCTTGAGGCCGGCGATGCGCGGCTTCACCGTTTCGAGGCCGCTGGCCGGCGCCCCCGGGAGGATCGGCGGCTTGCCGGGCACCGTGAAGCGCACGTCGCCTCCGATCGAGCCGTCCGAGTCGCGCAGGCTCGAGAGCGCGATGTTGCGCGCCACCGAATAGTCGACCTGGTACGACGAGCCGGCGTTGCCGCCGAGATTGTCGGAGTAGGTGACCCGCAGATCCGGGGTGACCTGCTTTCCGAGGGTGATGCGGGTCGACGGGTCGGTGGTGCTCACCAGGCTCAACGGGTCGATCGCGATGACGTCGGGCGCCACGCGGCCGAGGAAGCGGCTGGTCACCTCCTGGGTGAACTGCCCGGCGAGATAGGCCGAGACCTTGTCGGCCGAGAAGGCGCCGAGCCCGGAGCCGATCGCCGAGGGAGGCGACCCGGTGATCAGGAGCGCCACGATGTCGCCGGTCGGCAGCGGCGGGTCCGAGGTCAGGTCGTAGCGCAGGGTCTCGAGCGTCCCGTTGACCCGGAGGGTCACGGTGTACTCGGCGATCGTGGTCTCCGCCTGCAGGTTGAAATTCGGGTCGATCGCCTCGGGGTCGTTGAAGTCGATGGTGCCGGAGAGCACCCGGTACCGGACCCGGTTGAAGTCGATGGTGCTGCCTTCGAGCGCGGTGATCCGCCCGGTGACCGTGGGCGCGGCGGCAGTGCCCCCGACCCGCAGGTCGACCTGCCCCTCGATCCTTCCGAAGTCGTTGCGCAGCCAGATCTGCTCCGGCGCGCGCAGCGCGAGGTCGAGCCGCATGTCGGCCATCGGGCCGGGGGGGCCCGAGCCGAGATCGAAGATCGACACTCTCTGCCCCCGCAGGATCGACGACTCGATCCTGAAGTCGCGCTCGTACACGCCGCGCAGGAAGTCGATGTCGCCGCTCAGCTCGGCGCCGGTCGGGTCGTAGACCAGTCGCAGCATCGGGTCGGAGAGCGATCGGAACCCGGCCGGGAACTCGGCGCGCACGTTCGAGCCCTTGAGAGTGACGTCGGCGGCGAGAATCGCGGCGAGACCGCGGCTCACGCCCGACTTTCCGATCAGCGCCTCGCCGGAGCCGGTCACTTCGCCGCCGCCGCCGCGGAAGGTCAGCGACTCGATCCGCGCCACCAGGCCGTCGAACGCGATCACCGCGTTCAGGTCGTCGATCGGGCAGGGGAGATCGCCGTAGCGCAGCCGCGGCGCCTTCATCGTCAGGCTGCCGCGGAACACCGGGTCGCGCCGGAGACCGGTGACGTTCAGCATGATGCTGCCGCTTCCCTCGGCCTGCAGCCCGCGCACGAAGGTGCGCAGGAGCGCGAGGTCGAACCGGCCGTCCGCCTCGACCGCGAGCGTGCCGAGCGGGTCGAGATCGAGTCCGCCCTTGAGCTCGAGCCGCGTGCCGGTGCCGCTCAGGACCGCGGGCTGCACCTCCAGCCGGCCGTTCGCGAGCGCCGCCTCGACCGGCTTCTCGGTGCGCGCCGAGGCCGCGCCGACCGCGAGCCCGGCGGTGTCGAGACGCAGGCGACCGGTCAGCTCCATCGGGTGGGCCGCCGGCCCCGCGACGGTGCCCTGCCCGCCGAGCCAGACGTACACCTCCTCGGGGATCCCTTCGACCAGCTCGGCGCCGCGCATCGTCAGGTCGCTCGCCTGCAGCCCGAGGTCGATGGGCCAGTCGCCCCCCAGGCCGACCGTTCCCTCGACGGCGAGCGAGCGCGCCGGCGCCGTCACCCTGACGTGCGCGCTGCTGCGGATCGGCGCGCCCGGGCTCCGCTCGGGCGCGAGGTCGGCGTCGAGCGTCAGGTCGCCCCCGGCGAGGCCGCGCCAGGCCATCGACTTGACCGCCAGGGCGAGGCGCCCCGACGGCGCGAGGAGATCGCCGTCGAGCCGGCCGCCCCCGCCGACGATGCCGGTCAGCTCGGTCATCGCCACGAGCGGCGAGAGCCGGGTCAGATCGAGCCCCGTGCCAGCGACGTCGAGACCGGTCGAGCCCGACCCGGGCCGGATCCGCAGGCCGCCCTCGAGATGGATCGTGCCGTCGCCGAGACGCGCCTCCAGCGGGCGGGCGCCGAGGACGCCGTCCTTCAGGTCGATCGTGCCGGAGACGGCCTCGTAGGAGACGCCGCCGATCTTGAACGGCGCCGGCTGCAGATCGAGACGACCCTCCGGCGCCGCGAACGGACCGCGCGCCTCGACCGCGCCGGTGATGAGACCGGTCATCGGCAGCGGTTTCTCGAGAAGCGCGCCGACCATTTCGACCGGAACGGCGTCGAGCGCCCCGGTGAGATCGAGACGCCCCCCCCGGTCGAACTCGATCGCTCCCTTGATCGCGGCGCGCCCGCCCGGCGCCAGGCGCAGGTCGAGGCTGTCGATCGTGAGCCGGGCGCCCGCGACCTTGATGACCGCGTCCAGGTCGCCGATCGGCGCGCCGTGCCACTGCAGGCCGCGCGCCCGCACCGCGCCGGCGTAGCGCAGCCCCTTCGCGTCCATCGTCAGGTCGCCGTCCCACTCCCAGCGGCCGCCGAGCGCCTCCGACAGGATCTCGAGCGGCGACCGCGCCGGCGGCGGGGCGCCCGAGGTGATCCCCCCGAGCGACCGGAGGGCCGCCGGCAGGAGGCCCGCGGCGCGGCGCGCCGGCGTGAACAGCGGCAGGAGGTCGCCGAGCGCGCCGCTGCCCCCCCGCAGGCGGAGCGCCAGCCCGCTCGACGGCGCGTAGCGTCCGTCGAACGCGGCGGTCACGGTCGCGGTGGCGACGGTCCCCTCCTTCATCGTGAGGGTGGTGCCGTGCGCGACCAGGCCGACCCCGACGGTGAGCGGCTGCGGCGCACGCCCCGGAATCGCGACCGTTCCGTCGAGCGCCAGCCGGCCGCCGCCCGACAGGGTCGTCAGCCCCGCGGGGCCGATGGCGTGCTTCCCCTCGTAACGCACCGCGCCCGCGATCGGCGGGCCGGGCCACGCGGCGATCGCGAGGAGCCGCGCCGCGTCGAGCCGCTCGGCGGTGATCGTCGCCTCGGCCGCGAGGCCGTCCGGCCCGGGGGTGACGATCCCCGAGCCGCGCACCGTCCCGCCCAGGAGCGTGACCGCGAGATCGTCGACCTGCAGGCGGCCGTCCCAGCCCAGCCGGCCGGCCGCCGTGTCGGCATCGACGCCGTAGAGACGCAGCGGCGCGGCCTCGAAGGTTCCCGTGAGCGCGCCGGGCCAGGGCGTGAACCGGCCGGCGAGTCGCAGGGTGGCGTGCCCCGACGGCGCCATCGCCTCCGGCAGGAACGCGGCGATCGCGGCCAGGTCGACGTCGAGCCCCGCCTCCCCGTCGATCGACGCGGCGCCGGGAAGCGCGACGCTCGCCTTCCCCGAGAGATCGACACCCGGGGCGTGCGCCAGGACGAGGTCGAGATGCAGGGTCTCGGGCGACCAGGAGAATCCGGCCTGCCCCTCGACCGCGTCGAAGCGGGCGAACGGGGCGACCAGCGCGCCGCCGCCGCACGCGAGACGGCCGGCGACCGGGGACTCCTTCCCGGGGCCGGCGTCGAGGCTCATCGGGTCGCAGGTCAGGGTCGCCCCGAGACCGGTCAGTTCGAGGCGGCCGCCGCGCCCGCGCACCGTCGAGCCCGGCGGCAGCGCGGCGCGCGTGCCGGCCGCCTCCGGCGTGCCGCCGCCCGCCGGCACCCGCGGCGCGTCCAGATCGATCCCGATCCGCGGCCCCTCGATCAGGAACTCGACCGGGTGCCGTCCCCAGGAGAAGAACGCGGCCAGCGGCCCGCTCAGGGTCAGCCGGTCGGCCTCGGCGCGGGTGATCGGCAGCGAACCCGAGCGTCCCTGCATCGCGACATCGCGGTAGACGATGACGATCGGGCTGAGCGACGGGACCTCGACGCCACCCGCGACGACCGGAGCGCGCAGACCCGCCGAGGCGCCGGCGGCGAACTCGCGCGCCGCGCGACCGGCGACGAGACTGCGCGCGATCGGGCGCAGCGCCGCCGCAGCGGCCGCCGCGATCAGGACCGCTGCGGCCAGTTTGAACGCTCGTGTGCGGGTCATCCGTTGGTGTCGCGCCGCGGCCCGCCGGCCAGGCGACGGATCAGGATACCCGAGCGGAGCGCCCGCGGTGCTCGCGCCACAAAGCTGCGAAGGCGCCGACCGCGGCGACCCGGCGGCGCACGAAGAGCGCGATCCCCACCTCGACCGCCGACCAGGCGAAATAGGCGATGGTCACCGGGACGTGCAGGTCGGGCCGCACGAACTGCGCCCCCCAGAGGATGAAGATGCCGCACGCCTCGACCAGGTGGAACGACATGTTCGACAGGAGGAGCATCCCGAGGAGCGACTGCGCCACGGTCAGCAGGATCTCCTTGCGCTGCTCGTGGTCGAACGGCACGTGGGTGAGATGCCCCTGGCTCATGCTGTAGACCATCGGGATCATCGCCGCCAGCATGGTCCACTGGTTGATGTTGGCGGAGACCATGTTCATCAGCGCCATCGCCGACTTGCCGCGCTGGCGCGCCCAGTACATCGCCGAGATCTTCTCGGGGAACTCCGACAGGAACGGCGCCACCCACTGGATGAACAGGTACTGCGACACCCCGAGGGCCACCGCCCAGTCGAGCATGGCCTCGAGGAACGGATGCGCGGAGAAGAAGAGGATGAGCCCGCCGGAGACGAACAACCCCAGGATGACCAGCCCCTGCGTGCGCCGCGGCAGGCCCATGATGCGGCGCGGGATCGCCTCGAGATCCTCGACGTGCTCGATGTCGCGCGGCGGCACCATGCGCAGCAGCCCGAGATACAGGACGTAGATCGCCAGGAGGAGCACGGCGTCCACGAGGGTCAGCGTCGACTTCGCCCAGATGACGATGAAGTAGAGGATCGGCAGCCCGAGCGTCAGCACCTCGACCGCGTTCTCCGGGTCGAGGTCGATCCGTCGCAGGAGGCGCTTCTCGCGCCGCCAGGTCCCCCACGCCGCCACCGCGAAGATGAGCGGCCAGCCGAGCCCGACCAGCAGGCGCAGCGACCCGGTGAAGTTCGCGGTCATGAAGTGCACCTGGCCCGACCAGGCGATGACCGCCTCGACCGCGAACTCCGGCAGGGCCTGCAGCCACGCGAGGATGGCGAGCGCCATGCCGCGCGACACCCAGAACTGCGCGCACTCCGCCCCCCACGCGATCAGGAACGCCGAGAAGATGACCGACGGAAAGGGCCAGAGCTGGGAGAGGAGCGAGCCGCCGGGCGCAGCGGCGGGAGCCGCCGCCGAAGCCGCCGCCACCGTCCGGGCGAGCGCGCTCCGGCCGCGCGCCGTGGCCCGTGGTCGCGGCTCATTCATCGGCCGGGGATCTTAGAGATCGCTTTCCGGGGTGTCAAACCCGGAGCCGCGCTCAGTGCGGGGTCTCGGTCGGTCGCGGGCGCAGGCCCCGCCCCTGGATCGGCTTGCCGTCCGGGCCGAGGACTTCACCCGCCGAGACCAGCACCATGAAGCCGCCCGGCAGGACGCGGGTGTTCTGGAACATCCCCTTGCCGCGGGTCGGATCGCCGACCAGGGTCGCGCGTCCGGCCGCCTCGAGGCTGCCGGCGAGCCGCTCGGCGGCGCTGCCGGTCTGACCGTCGACCAGCACCGTGACCGGCCGGTCGTTGATCGCGCCGTCCCCCGAGGTGACCCGCGGCGTCTCGCCGCCGGGGGTGACCTCCGTGCCGACCTCCTTGCCGGGGCCGACGAGGAGATCGGTCACGGCGTCGGCCGAGCGCGCGAGACCGCCGGGATTGCCACG